>JAAZKQ010000374.1 GCA_012799755.1 Lentisphaerota bacterium
ACGGAAGATTCATTGTGAAAAACAGCTTGGAACAACTCCAGAACTGTTACCTTAATTTTTGAACGACTCCTAAGAACCGGAGAAGGAACTGTAGCATGTCAGCATCAGCTCCCGTTATCGCGATTGTCGGCCGCCCGAATGTCGGCAAATCCGCGTTGTTCAATAGCATCCTCGGTCGGCGGGTGTCCATTGTCCACGAGCAGAGCGGCGTTACTCGCGACCGCGTGGCGGCGCCCAGCGAGCATTTCGGCCGGCGTTTTCTGCTGGTTGACACCGGCGGTCTCGGCCTCTACAATCGGGAAAAGGCCACGGATATTTTTGACGGCATGATCCGCGAGCAGGTCGCCGAGGTCATTGCCGAGGCATCGGCGCTGATCTGGGTGGTGAATTGCCAGGACGGCATCACCCCGCAGGACGAAGAGGTGGGCGATTTCCTGCGCCGCAGCGGCAAGCCGGTGGTGGTCGCGGCCAACAAGGCCGACAACGACGTGGTGCGCGCGGAAGCCGAGGGCATCTTCGCGGCGCTGGGTTATGAGCACATCATGCCCACGAGTTGCACACATCGCAGCGGCATCTCGGACCTGATGGATTGTGTCATGGAGTTGCTGCCCGCCGATGACACAGCGGCTGAGGCGCCCGAGGAGCGTTTGCAGATCGCGGTGGTCGGCCGCCCGAATGTGGGCAAGTCCTCGCTGGTCAACCGCTTGTTAGGCGTCCAGCGGGTGATGGTCAGCGATGTGCCGGGGACGACTCGTGACGCAGTTGAGATTCCCTTCTCCCTTAACGTTGACGGCACGGAATTGCCCCTGACGCTGATTGACACGGCCGGCATGCGGCGCAAGAAGCAGGTTGACACCGTGGTCGAATTCTTCAGCCTGTCCCGTTCGGAAGCGGCCATTCGGCGTTGTGACATCGTGCTGTTTATGATTGACGGCACCGATCCCTGCACCACTCAGGAACGCCGCATCGGCCGGGTGATTGTTGATGCGCGCAAGCCCTGCGTGCTGCTGGTCAATAAATGGGATCTGGTCAGCGCCGAAGGCGCCAAGGCGCGCGATTTCAAGGCGCAGGTGCGGGCTACAATGCCCTTCCTGGACCACGCGCCCATGCTGCTGATATCCGCTTTGAGCGGCTATAACTGCCAACAGATCGGGGCGCAGCTTCTGCATGTGCGCGAACAGATGCGGGTGAGCGTGCCCACGGCGGTTTTCAACCAGTTCCTGCAAGACACCCTCGCGCGCAATCCGCCACCGAGCACCGGGCTCAAGCGCTTCAAGATTTTCTACGGTACCATGCGGGGCTGTCCGCCGCCACGTTTCCTCCTCTTTGTCAATAAGAAGTCACTTTGCCCGCGCAACTACTTGCAGTTTTTGGAAAACCAGATTCGCGATGCTTTCTATCCCGAAGCGGGCATGCCTATTTTCATTGACTTGCGTGAGCGCGAATCGCTGGACAACGCCAGCCCGGCGCGGCGTTCAGCCGCCGGCGCCAAGCGCCAGCGGGAGAGTGAATACCAGGCGACCCAACGGCGCATCCAGCGCGGCAAGGGCATGCGGAAATCCTGATGGCGGCGGCAATGACAATGACTCCTCATCACGCCTTGCGCCTGAATGGCGCGGAAATGCTGGTGCTGGCATCGGCCTCGCCCCGGCGGCGGGAACTCCTGGCGCGGGCGGGTGTGCCGTTGCAAGTCCGCACGGCGGAAGTCCCCGAGGCGCCCTTGGCGGGGGAGAGCCCCGAGGCGCTGGTGCAGCGCCTGGCCGGCGCCAAGGCCCGCGCCGTGGCTGCGACCATGCCCGGCCGATTGGTGCTGGGCGCTGATACGATCATCGTCTTTGCCGGCCAGGTCTTTGGCAAGCCGGCCGATCTGCCGGCGGCGCGGGCGATGCTGCGGGCTTTTGCCGGTCGCCGGCATGAGGTGCTCAGCGGCGTGTGTCTGGTGCGTGATTGCATTGAACATTGTTGGCTGGCGCGGACGACGGTGCGCTTCCGGCCGCTTAATGATGCGGACATTGACGCCTATTTCGCGCTGGTCAATCCCTTGGACAAGGCCGGCGCCTACGGTATTCAGGAGCACGGCGAGATGATTGTGGCGGGCATTGACGGGCTGCTGAGCAACGTCATCGGCCTGCCGGTGGAAGAGGTGTTGTCCCTGCTGGGACGCTAAAATACGGAGAATCGCAATGCGGGCCTTGATTCAGAGAGTAACCCAAGCCTCGGTAGTTATTGCCGGCGAGACCGTCGGCCAGATCGGTCAGGGCCTGCTTATCTTGCTGGGGGTGCGCCAAGGCGATACGACCGCCGAAGCGGAATTCCTGGCGGACAAATGCCTCAATCTCCGCATCTTCGAAGACGCCGCCGGCAAAATGAACTTGTCTCTGCTGGATATTGAGGGCGAGATGCTGGTCGTCAGCCAATTCACTCTGTATGGCGACACCCGGCGCGGGCGTCGGCCTAGCTTTATTGATGCGGCGCCGCCTGAGACCTCGGAACCGCTTTACGAATACTTTGTCGAACGCCTCGCCTGTTGCGGCCTGCCGGTGGCGACGGGACGTTTTGGCGCCAATATGGAAATCCATCTGGTGAATGACGGTCCCGTGACCATCCTGTTGGAAAAAGAGCACGAGGACGCGTCTGCGCAGTCTAGCCCCGGGAGTAAATGAGCATGAAGGAAGAGCGAAAATCAGCAGGCATTGATTGCCGCCGTTGTCAGGGAGAGAGCCTGTGGAGTGACGATCTGGCCCAGGAGGTCGTCCATGGCCTCTGCGCCAGCTATGAGTACGCCGGCGGCGTCAGCTACATGGAGCGTTGTGGCATTCCCCAGCAGGAGGTGATTCTGCGCCTGCTGCAGCAGTTGCTGGAGTTGCTTTTTCCCGGTTATAGCGGCCGCTATGAGTTTCACGCCGAGGGGCAATTCTTCACGGTGGGGGAGATGCTCAATCAGGTCCAGCAGGGCCTGACCGACCAGATCGCCAAGGCCTATGCCTTCCGCTGCAGCAAGGAGCACTGCGACCAGCCCTGCCGGGCCCTTGCGCAGGAAACGGTCATGGCCTTCTTGCGAAAGCTGCCGGCGATCCGCGAAGTGCTGCTGACCGATGCCCAGGCCGCGCTGGATGGCGACCCCGCCGCCAGCACCTTGGACGAGATCATCCTGGCTTACCCGGGCTTCAAGTGCATCTCTATTCATCGTCTCGCCCATGAGCTCTACAAGGCGAAAGTGCCGCTGATTCCCCGGGTGATGAGCGAGTACGCCCATGCCGTCACCGGCATTGACATCAATCCCGGCGCGACCATCGGGGCGCATTTCTTCATTGACCACGGCACGGGCGTGGTCATCGGCGAAACCGCGATCATCGGCGAACACGTGAAGCTCTACCAGGGCGTCACCCTGGGGGCGCTGAGTTTTCCCAAGGACGCCTGCGGCAAGCTCGTCAAGGGCGCCAAACGCCACCCCAATATCGAAGACTACGTCACGATTTACGCCGAGGCGACCATCCTGGGCGACGTCACCATCGGGCACCATTCGGTGATTGGCGGCAACGTGTGGCTCACCGAAACTATCCCGCCCTACTCAAAAGTGACGCACCCGTCATCGAAGCTGTCCATTCAGACGCGAAATTCCGCGCCCCGTGTTTGAGTGAGACGGATGTTCGGTGCCTGCCGCGTCAGCCAAGACCGGCGAATTTGCCGGCGGCGCTGACGGCTTCGGTCTTCTGTAGTTCGTCGTTGCAGAGGAGGAGCAACACGGAGTAGGGTGGCATACTGAAGTCAGGCGTGAAGTCCACGCGGTCGAGCTCATGCCGGTTGCTGATGAGGAAAGCCTGTATTTGGGCGGGGGCGTTTTGGATGTCCCAGCTGAGCTTCCGGCCCCTCTTGCTGTTGTTGACGGCGAGCACTGCGCCCTTGTTGCCGGCGGCCGCTGCCAGGACATAGGCGTTCTTGCCGTCGCAGTCGGCGGCGCATTCCTCGCCCAGCTTGTAGAGCTGATTGAAGGCCAGGAAAGAACAGTAGGTTTTTGTGGTTTTGCCGCTGGGGAAATAATACAGTCCGCAATAGCGGCGGGTGGGCAGGGCGTCGTAATACATGGCCTTGTCAATGCTGTTACGCTGCATCAGTACGAAGGCGGCGGCGACAAAGGCCGCGCCAGGCGCTTCCTTCATCAAGTCCCAGCGGCGCTCTTCGTCCGACGTGACAAAATTCCACTCGTTGAAAATGCTTTCGACCTGCCGAAAGCCATAGTCGTCCAACTTCTTGCGGACATAGCGGGCGTGGAGGATGATTTCCTCCGGGTCGGTCGTATAGAGGTGCCAGGAGTAGAAGTCCAAGGGCAACTGTTTGTCGCGTACGAATTGGAGGAATTCATCGAACCAAGTGAGGAAGCTCTTGAAGAAATCCGAGGGATTGGGGCGGTTGATGGCGTAAAAGCCGCAGGAGGCGTAACCACCGATCTTGATGTTTGGGAAGCACTGGCGCAGATGGGTGGCGGTCACTTGATACAACTCGAAGAACTGCTCGCGGGTGCCGCTCCACATGGGGGGATTTTCGGGCTCATTCCAGATTTCCCAGTAGTCTATGCCGTAGTGGAAACCGTTGGCCCAGCCTTCATTGTAGTGGCGCACGATGTGTTCGCAGATGCGCGCCCATTTTACCGGGTCAGCCGGCGGCGCGATGCGGTAGGCGTAAAGCCTGTAGTTGTTCTCAATGGTCACGCCCAGGCGGTAGAAGATTTTCATGCCGGAAGCGACCAGCTGCTTGAAGTAGGCGTCAGTGAACTCAAAGCGGTAGGACGCCGGGTCATTTTCGTCAGCGTTGAAATCCGGGAAGACATTGGGTATGTCCACGTAACAGTTGCCGCCGTAGGCGCCGCCGGCGTCGTGCAGACGAACGTAGGGAATGCCGGCTTGCCGCAGCTCGGGCAGTGGCTTGTACAGGGCGATGGGACTGTTGTTGATGCCGTGCAAGGGCTTGATTTTCTTCCCGCATTTGGCGGCAAAGTCAACGGTGATTTTCATGACGGTTCTCTCCCGTGGTCTTTTTGACAGTCAACGACATTGCTCGCGTCGCGGTGCCGCTTTGGGTGCGGGATGCGGCGGGCCAAGGGGGACGTTTAAGACCATTTGCGATTACGGTTGCCCGCTTAATCCAGCCCTGGACCTTTCTTCTCAGTGCACCAGTTCCTTGTGGCCGCTCTGGTGATAGATGACGGTTTTGATGGCGTGCCATTTATCACCGATGAGGTACATAAGCTGGTTGTTTTCGGCCATGCCGAAACGCCCCTCGGCGTAATCAATGACGGCTCTGGGGAAGACCACCCAGTCGCCGTTGCGCTTGAGAATCTCCTGATTCCTTTTGGCGACGGCTTCCAGGCGGTCGCCGAAGCCGCCGCGTGGTCGCAGTGAGGGGCGCTTGCGCATGTCCGCCAGCAGCGCCGCGTGGCTGGCGCCGTCAAGGTCAACGGGCACTTCACCGGAGATGCCCAGTACGGGGCCGCTGTCCATTTCGCTGCCGCCGCCCGTGTAGGGTTGGGCGATGATCACGCTGCTGCGCAGAGAGTCCATGCCTTCCAAGATGGCGCGTTCAATCGGTATCGTATGCAGACCGACCAGCAGCCGCTCGCCATCTTTAAGATAGGTGAGATCGCCGGGGTGGACATTGAGGCAAGGCAAGTCGCCGGTGAGATTGGTCAGCGGCACAAAGCCGGCGAAAATGGCAAAGTCGAGCTTCAGGGGTGCGATTTGCCGGCGGACTTCGTCCGTCCAGGCCTTGCGCAGTTCTTGCCCCTTGGGGGTGGCGATGGACACGCGCGACTCGCCATGCTTGGCGTAGAATTCGCGAATGTCAACGCTGATTACGGGCAGTTTGTAGGTCTTGCCCAATTCGTTGGCGCGGCTGGTCTTGGGCGCATCAGTGACCAAGGCCTTGAGCTCCAGCGGGGCGTCCTCCAAGGCCCGTACGGCATTGATGATCTTTTCGGCATTGCTGCCGCCGCCACTGAGAAAAATGGCTGTGTGCGGCTTGTGGTTCTTGGATTGCGGAAGAAGGGGAGTGACGTTCGACATATCGTGATGGTATTCCTGCATAAATTAGCTGCATGTGAGGAGGAGAACGTTTTCCAATATAGCGCACAGGCAAAAGAGTTAAAGATAGGGACGGATAAATGCGGCAGCCAGCAGGGCCGGTCAGCGATTGATCATTGTTGTTCACGCAAGCTGCTATGGACAATATGGACAATATGGACAGTATGGACGGCGAGCGAGCAG
>JAAZKQ010000375.1 GCA_012799755.1 Lentisphaerota bacterium
GGCGGCGGCGCCGGGTGAGGCCTTGTCCTTCAAGCCATACGAGATCAAGACGCTGCTGCTTGTGTCGCAGGCATGAGCAGGGCGCATCGCCGGATGATGTATTTTTACGCGCCATATTGGTAACAGGAGGAATTGTCGTGCGAGAGGTTGAAGTACGTGACTACCATGCTTGTCCGACTCTTCACATTGATGGCCGGCCGGTGACCGGACTGATGCATTGGAAGTGGAACGTCGAGGAAGTGGATGCGGCCAATTTCGGCCGTTGCGGCGTGCAGTTGTTCTCGTTTATCGGCCAGCTGTGGCTGGGTCCCGGCCCGGACCCAAGCCAGCCGGTGGTCTATGGCGATGTGCAGACGCCGTTCCCGGCGATGAAACCCGAGGTGATTGACCGGACGATGCGGACGCTGTTGGCCGGCAACCCCGATGTGCTGGTATTGCCGCGCATTCGCATGGTCCCGCCGGAGTGGTGGAAGCAGGCGAATCCGGGCGAGATGATGGTGCACTACTCGTTGGACAAGCGCGAATTCATGCGGGGGACACTGGCGGCGGTGACCTCGTCGCGTTGGCTGGCCGATGCGACGCGGGCGCTGATAACAACCGTGGAGTATTTTGAGGAGCATTGGGGCGAGCGCGTAATCGGCTACCATACGGGCTTCGGGCAGTGTGCGGAACATGCCTATTTCTGGGGCAATGTGATCAGCGATTACAGCACGCCACAGCTCAGGGCCTTCCGTGAGTGGCTGCGCGGCAAATACGGCAGCGTGGATGCCTTGCGCCTAGCCTGGGGACAGCCTACGCTGGATTTCGCCACGGTGGAATTCCCGCCGCCGGAGAGCGTCTTGGGCGCCGCCACGTCCATGTCGCCCTTGATGCTGGGTGAGGGCAGCCGCTGGCGGGTGGACTTCCAGCAGTTCAGCGCCGAGGCCATGGCCGACTCAGTCATCTTGCAGGCCAGGACCGTCAAGCGGACGTTGGCCAGGCTGGGACGGCGGAAGGTCTACAGCACCTTCTATGGCTACATGAATCTGGAGGCCAACAGCGGGGCGCATTTTGCCGTTGGCCACAATGCCCAGCAGCGGGTGCTGAACTCGCCGGACGTGGATATGATCTGCGCGCCCATCAGCTACGCGGCGCGGCAGCCCGGTGGCTTCAGTCTCGGGCAGGTGCTGCCCGGCAGCATCGGCGTGCATGGCAAACTCTATTATGGCGAGGACGACACCGGCACGCACCTGGCCAACAGCCATCATGGCTTTGTCGCCAGCGATGTGGACAGCGCAATCCATAACCTCCGCCGGAATTTCCTTGAGATCTGGCGTTCGGGCGGAACGCTGTGGTGGATGGACCTGCGAGGGCAGGGCTGGTTCTACGACGAGGCCTTGCTGGCCGAAATCACGCGGCTGCGGCAGTTCGCCGACGAGACGCTGGCGCGGCGTCAAAGCACGGCTGAGATCGCGGTTTTTGCCAGTGACCGCAGCGAGCATGCCATGCGTGGCTATCCGCTGCGTTTTGCGGGGCTGTTCATCGAACAGCAACTGCATGAAATTGCGGCGATTGGCGCGCCATACGACGTCTTCCGCATTGAGGACCTGCCTGAACTGGTTAAGCAGGGGCGCTTGCAGCAATACCGCTTCTGCGTGGTGCTCAATGCGTTCATGGTGGACGACGCCTTGTTGCGGCTGATGCGTGAGCGACTCTGTGCCGAGGGGCGGACTGTGTTGTGGTTCTATGCGCCGGGCATGGTTCACGAGGACAACTGTGATGTGGAACGAGTGAAGGCGCTGACCGGCATGGACTTCGCGCTCATCAGGCATGGCAAGGCGTCCATGCTGACCGAGACCTGGCTGGACGGCCGGCGCGTCGTCTATGGCTACAGCGGCAATCTCTTTCCGCGCCTGACCGGCAAGGACCCATCGGCGGACAGCTTGGGCTATTATGTCGAGGGCACGGGCATTGTCGCCCCCGGGACGGGCGATGGCGCGGCGCTGATGTCCAAGCGTCTGTCCGATTGGCGTTCCATCTGGAGCAGCTCGCCGGGCATGCCGTCGGCCCTGCTGGCGCATTTTGCCGCCGAGGCCGGTGTGCATCTCTATGGTCGCCGCGGCGATCAGTTCCTCGCCGGGCCGGGCTGGCTGGGCGTACACGCGAAATGCGGCGGCGAACTGACGATCAGTCTTCCTGCGCCGGCCACGCTGCGCGATGCCATCAGCGGCGACGAAATCGCGCGGAACAGCCGGACTTGTACGGTGACCACAACCCGCGGCGAAACCCGACTTTTCCTGCTGGAGTAAAAACAGGATTCCGCCAGAAAAGCATAGTTGGGTTTGCGAGGGGGAGGAAAGGGCCAATGGCCCTTTCCTCCCCCTCGCAAAACCCAACTAAGCTTTTTAGGGCAAGTTCTATCTATCAGCTGTAGGCTTCGGGGCGGCGTTCCTTGATGTAGAGCTGATAGGGGTCTCCGAAGGACGGCCCAACGGACAGCCAGAAGCTACGCTTGCGCTCGTTGAGGTCAATTTCGGCAAAGGCAAAGCCACCGCGCTCCATGGTCGCCGCCAGCCAAGTGCCGTCGCGGTCGAGAATCGCCGACGGCACCTTCGGATCGCAGATGGACACCACCATCGGCAGACTATTGTCTATGCAGCGCGTTGACCAGGTCTTGCTCCAATGCGATTCCTTGGCATCTCCGGCCAAGGGAAACACCAGCAGTTCAGCGCCATTGAGACGCAGCTGTCGGGCGCTTTCGCAAAACCAGTTGTCCCAGCAAATGGCAATCCCGATGCGACCAAAATCCAGCTCGAACACGGGAAAACCCGTGCCGGGAATGATCCCGCTGGCCTGCTCGCCAGTGGTCAGATGGACTTTGCGGTAGCAGCCGTGCAATTTCCCCTCGCGGTTCACGATAAAGGCCGTGTTGTGGATCTGGCCACCGGGCGTCTTCTCATGAATATTCGCCACGATCCACGTCCGGTATTGCGCCGCATAACGGCTGCACAGCGAAAAGGTCACGCCCCCCGGCAAGGCCTCGGCGCGCTCATGCATGGTCGCCTTGACCCCGCGGAAGGTGTGGCATTCCGGAAACACGATCAGATCAAGATTGTTCACCGACCGGCAAACGTGATCCAAGGCGTCCTCGAAAATCTTCAGATTCTTCTCCAGCGTCGCCGCCGGCGCCGGCTTGATATTTGCTGCCGCCAGCCGCACCATGCGCTTGGGTAGCGGTTCGCATTCATCCACCCGAATGTCCCGAAAAACCGCCCGGCCAGCCCGCCATTTGAACATGCACAGAATCTCCAGACGCACGCAGCCATCCGGCACGGTAAAGGTCTCGTCAAAGCGACGCAGCACCGAACTCTCATCGCGAAACCCCACATAATCACGCTGATCCGGCGGCAAGGCTCGGTCTGCGCGACACCATGACAACACCATGGTGACGTTATTATTCACCTCCGCCGGCACATCGGCCCAGGCGCTGATCCGACAACCGCGCCCAGGCTTGACCTCGTATTCGCCTGTCCACATGCCGACGCTCTCGGCAACCGGGAGCTCAATGCTCAAGCGTCCATCTTCTTGAGAAAACACCGGCGGCCTGACCGTATCAGGCGCATTCGCTTTCCATTCCATCAGCGACCTCCTTGAGATAATCTGTGTGAATCTGCAACACCTGCGGGAAAAAAGGCTTGTCTTGGTTGGAGCAGTCTGATCAGTCGAATCTGCGGACGGATCTGACGGATCGGGCGGATCAGACGGATCCGGCGGCAAGACCTGCCGCCATAATCTGCGAGAATCTGCGGAATCTGCAGATAAAAAAATTCGCGCCTTCGCGTGAAACAAAATAACACCGGCCTCCATAATCTGTGTGAATCTGTGTAAATCCGTGGTTAGAAAGCAACCCCAACAACAAAATCTGCGAGAATCTGCCATAATCTGTGAAAAAACCGGCGGCGGGAATTGCCGCGCAGCGACAAGACCTGCCGCTATAATCTGCGAGAATCTGCGGAATCAGCGGATAAAAAACACCTGCCGCCAGAATCTGCGATAATCTGCGGAATCTGCGGATAAAAAACCTTCACGTGAAGCTGTCGCATGACCTTGCTTACTCTAGGCGGACAAGCCGCCGCTGCAACCCACTGTAAACTGCCCAATGCATTTTCGCTATGAAATGTGCTATCTTTAGGTGATTTTGTAGTAACCGGTCACTCGTTGATGACTGTCGTTCCCGCAAGCTGCTATGGACAGTATGGACGGCGAGCGAGCAGGTATTGTCGTCCATCGTGTCCATCGCGTCCATAATGTCCCTGTTGCGCCGTAGGCGCTTAACCATGCTTAACCCCAGCCTTCAGGCTGGGGTGGCGAGCTCCCCATGAGGCAGTGCCTTGTAAAGGCACAACAGCGGAAAAAGACCACCGCCACGACCGGTATCAATCGGTGACCGCTTACATTTTGTAAATGAGCGAAGTTTCATCACAAAAACTCGTCCATCAACCATTTTTTCCGGTCTCTGACCACACATCAAGCAAGGAACTGTAGCATGACAAAAAAGAATGTCTGCGGCCTAATCACCCTTCTGGCGATGGCAGCCCTGCTGTCAGCCGAGCCATTCATTTCCTTTGAGCCGGAAGAAGCCTGGCAAGAACGCGTCCGTGCCGGCAGGACGAAACTGGAAGTCGTCACCGAGCACGCTGTTCATGGGCAGCACAGCGCCAAAGTCTTCCTGCCCGGCAGCGACCACGACACCTGGCCAGGCATTGACCTCAGAATAAAGCCGGAGGACTTCGCCGGCGGCATCAATGAGCTGAACTTCAGCGTCTGGCACGAGGAAAAAGAAACCATGGGCTTGAACTGGCGCATTGATTACGACAAGGGCCAGCCCGTCTTCGGCGGCACCAGCGTCCCCCCGAAAACCGGAAAACGCATCGCCCTGATCATCGAACGCAAAGACGCCGACGGCAACGCCTACCGCGCAATCAAAATCGTGCTCTACCGCCGCATGCCACGCGAAGACTGCACATTCTGGCTGGACGACTTCCGACTGGACATCGCCAGCCGAAAATTCACGCCGATTGAATACATCGCTCCGCAAGGCCACCGCCCGCCAACAACAGCCGAACAGGCCGCAGGCTTCCAGCTCTTCCAGCGCCACTGGATGGAACACGTATTCAAAAACACCAAACCCCTACCTACGGACGGCGCGCCAATCCTTGACGCCACCGCCTGCCCCGGCGAGCAGGAGCCGATGATCTTCTCTCTGCATGCCTTGACCGACCTGCAACAAGTCGCCCTCACCGTCGCCAAGCCCCTGACCGGTCCTGATGGCAACACCATCCCCAACACTGCCATCGAAATCCTGCCGATCCGCTGTCTTGACAAAAAAACCACCTACCCGTCCAAGGACTACTATCGCGACCTGCCGGTGCTGCTGGAACGACGCGCCGTCGTTGATATTCCCGCCGGCGAAAGCAAAAGCTTCTGGATTGACATTGACGTCCCTGCCCAGACTCCGGCAGGGAATTATGTCGGCGCGCTGGCCCTGGCCGTCAACGGCAAGACTATGACCACTTTGCCCTTCACCCTGCGCGTCCTGCCCTTCGCCCTCGACGAGCCGACCGACATGTACTGGGGCGAATACTACCACGGCGCCCGTAATGCCAATACCCCGGAGGAGATCAAGACGCAATTGCACGAACACATGACGCTCATGCGCAAAAACGGCATGACCTCCATCGGCATCTGTTCCGCCCCCGCCCTGGTCAAAGACTCGGTCAGCTGGGAAAACGGCAAGGCCGGCTTCACCCTCAACGAAAACTGCAATTTCGTCCTCATGATGAACTTCTACTTCCAGCTGGGCTACACCATGCCGGTCATCCTGCTCTCTGACGCCGGCCAAAGCTTCTGCTCGCAGTTCAAATTGAAAGTCGGCTCCAACGAGTACAAAGCCTGCTACCAGGCCTTCTGGACCGCCATGCAGGAAGAAGGCAAAAAGCGCGGTTGGCCCGAAATGCTCGTGCAGCCGATTGACGAACCGGGCTGGCGCTCACAGTACGACCGCGAGTTGAACCTGACTCTGCTCAAATACCTGAAAGAAATCCCCGGTCAACGCACCGAACAAGACGGCCCCGGTGACGACTACTTCATCAACCAAGCAGGGCCCTGGGCCGATATGTGGAACTTCAACGGCGCCTTTGGCAACGCGGACGTGATGGCCCGCGTCGCCCGTGAAAACCGCCTCGCCACCCTCTATAACTGCGACGTCGAATCCTATCGCCCGGAAGTCGGACGCTACGTGACCGGTTTCTTCCAGGCCCGTTCCGGCAGCCAAGGGCACTTCAACTGGGCTTTCATGAGCGGCAACAGTAACCCCTATGACGACTTTGATGCTGAAACCGGCGACTTCAGCCACATCTACCCGCGCACTGCGACTGAGCCCGGCGGCCCCAGTATTGGCTGGTACGGCGTCCGCGAAGGCATTGACGACTACAAGTACCTCACCACCCTGCGCAACTTGATTGATCGCAAGAAAAATGGCAGCCCCGTCGAACAGGCTCAGGCCAAAGAGGCGACCGCGACCATTGACGCGCTGCTCGCAACCCTGCGCTATTCACCCAGAATCAGGAATACTGCCTCTTTCGTCAACATCAATTCCCCCGATGGGACTCGCGGCATCACCGGCGTCTTGAAATTACCCAACGACTGGTCATTCCAGCACTATGACCAAGCCCGCGCCATCCTGATCGCCCAGATCATGGCCCTGCGCGACAACAAAGCAACCCCAACCGCAACCGCAGCGCCCAAACTGGCTGTCACCCCGCTGCCACCGCCAGTAGTCAAAGACACGGCCCCGCAAAGCCAATTCCAGGTCGTCATCCCCATCGTCAATACCCCCGTGACCATTGACGGCGACCTGTCAGAACCGGCCTGGCAAAAAGCCGGCAAACTTGAGAATTTCAGCATCGCCACCGGCGGCGTCCCGCTGCGCCAGACACACGGCCGCATCATGAGCGACGGGACCTCCCTCTACCTGGCCGCCGTCTGCGACGAGGAATATATGGACAAAATCGCCACGCAAGTGACCAAAAACGGCGGCCCAGTCTGGTTGGACGACTGCGTGGAATTCTTCTTCGACCCCACCTTGGAATACAAGGGCTACTATCAGCTCGCGGTCAACGCCCTCGGCAAATATACCTTCCTGAATCAGCTCAACGCCAAAAAGATGTCGCCCCGGATCAAGGTCGCCACCAAAATGGGGGCAGACAGCTGGACGGTTGAGCTGAGTATCGCCATCGCCGACTTGGGAATCCCCGGCCAGTCCTTCGGCTTCAACCTCTGCCGCGAACGCCGTCCCCTCGAAGTCATGGAACTCACCTGCTGGTCCCCGACCGGAAGTAAATTCGGCAGGCCCGAATGCTTCGGCGTCGCCAACTTCGGACGTCGCCGCCTCAGCCTGACTTCAACAGATGCGCTGCTGCTCGGCGACAATCTGATCACGGCATTGATTCGCAACGAGCTCCCGACGGCGGCGACCTTCACCGTCACCGCTGTCTGGGCCAAGGAAACCACGCAGAACAGAACCATCGCCTTAGGGCCGGATCAAGAGGGCACGGTCAGCTTCACCCTGACCACTACCGAGCCCGGCCCTGTCACCCAAACCATCACCCTGCTGGACAGCAAAGCCAACATCCTTGACCGACTGACCACCACTCCACAAGTGGTTCAGCCCTTGACTTTGAGTTTGTCCTCGCCCTTCATTGATGGTTCTGCTTGGCAGGCCGAAGTTACTGTCAACCTGGCCCCCGACCGACGCGCCGACTTGGAGCTGGTCATCCTGAGCGACGCGCATGGCGCCCTCGCCCGCGTTCCCCTCGTCAACGACAGCCGTTTCGCGCTGAAGATCAGTCAAGGCAGCTTCAACACCCGGGAGAACCTCGCAGTCCAGCTGCAAGACAAGACCACCGGCAAAACCATCAGCGCTGTCAAGCGCACCGTATTCACGCCCTGAACCGGGCAAGAGGAAAAGTAAAAAATACGTTCATAACACCCCACATCGCCTGTTTCCCGACCGTGCTGCGGGCTTGCAGCCCGCAGCGTGACATGACCCC
>JAAZKQ010000005.1 GCA_012799755.1 Lentisphaerota bacterium
ATGCCGCTAATAATCTGCGCCAATCTGCGACATCTGCGGATAAAAAATGTCTGTTATCAATCGGTGACCGGTTACGTTTCAGTGCTAATCGGTCAGTGTACACCCCGGCGCTCCGCGGGGACAATTTGCAGGAAACCCGCAGCGCACATAGGGGGCTGACCAGGCGGCGGGTTTCATAGGAGCAGCTCAGCGGTATGCCGCCAAGGCCGCGTAACTCGCTCGAATGCCCTCCGCAGGCCAGAATTCCACGTGACCGTCAACGAAGAGCAGGTTCGAGCCCTTCTGACCATGACGTGTGTAGGCCGGGGTCGCAAAGGTGATGGTACCATAGTTGTACCAGCCCGGCATGCCCGAGTTACACGCATAGGCGACATCGTTGTTGACCGTGGCGATCCAATGTCGGCAATCCGCGAAGGCCACAGTCTGCGCCGGCTCCTTGAAGGACGAATCAACACGGTTGGCTATGTTCGAATTATAGCCGTACTGCGTGATGAGCTGGTTGTTCAGATTATCGGCCTTGTCGTTGCTCTTGCCGGTCGGACAGATGAGCATTTTCATGTCGCCGATATAATCCCTCAACAACACCCGCCAGCGATTGGCATTACCATCCTGAGTCGCATAACCACCAATGGACAGCCAGTAGTCAAGGGGGACCGACGAGTCCATGGTCAAGTTGTTGTTGTCCGAATTGTACATCTGCCAGCCCAGGCCGATCTGTTTCATCTGACTCGTACAGGTGATGCTCCGTGCCTTGTCCCGCGCCTTCGCCAGCGCCGGCAAAAGCATCGCCGCCAGGATTGCGATGATCGCAATGACCACCAGCAGCTCAATCAACGTGAACATTACCAGAGTTTTGCCGCTGCTGCGCATAGAGACCCCCTTATTGCTTGGGATTAACTCAGTCGGGCGATGGCGCCCGGAATGCCCACCACCAAAGTCGCGCTGACAGTCAGCACCACCAAGAGTTTAATCAGGGCAAACATTCACTCACAAATCCTCTTTTTGGGTAGTATATCAAACGCCATCTGCAAAAACAAGACCTGTTTTATCTTATTTTTTGCCGCAATGGTAACCAGTCACCCATTGATAACTGTTGTTCCCGCAAGCTGCTATGGACAGCATGAACACTATGGACGCTATGGACGATGGCACATGTTGTCCACGGCTGTCTGTCTTCTCCACTTTTGCCAAGACAGGCGCTTGGGTTGTTCGGTGACTGGCGCGGCCAGCGGGGTCATGTCACGCTGCGGGCGGCAAGCCCGCAGCACAGCCGAGAAACAGGCGTTTGGGTTGTTCGGTGACTGGCGCGGCCGGCGGGGTCATGTCACGCTGCATGCTGCAAGCTCGCAGCACGGCCAGGAGACGGGCGTTTGGGTTGTTCGCTGACATGCCCCCGCAAACCAGCGCCTATCGCCTTGGCCGTGAAGCGGCAGAAGCGCTGAAAGCGCAAAACATACCAACCCAGGGCAAGCTGCGCTGAAAGCGCGCGCCGCCCTGGGTAAAGCGTCCCACCGAAATTGCACCCTGTAGGGGTGCGACATAGTAGACACAAAAGAAGTGGTGTTGTCCAAAGAGTGATCGCTTGCCATGCATCGCTGTTTTCCCCTGGCCCAGACTATGCAAAACAGTAATGATTAGTACATTATTAGGGCTTTAACTACGAGCGGCGCCACGGACTTCCCGGCGCAAGCCAGCCCAGTAAAAACATGCAATGGAGAACTTCATGGAGACCAAGACCTTTCCCAGGACGACAGTTGCCGGCATATCCCTGCCCCGTATGCTTGCGGGCACAAACTGGGTCCTCGGATACTCTCATACCGGCGGCGCCGCCGACAAGTTGATCCGCTCCGTCCACAACGGCCCCGAGGCCATCGCCAATGTTCTGGAGGCCTTTCTCCTAGAGGGCATTGACGCCGTTATGGGTCCTTTCACCGGCAACACCCTCGCGCAGGACGCCGTCAAGATCGCTGAAGACCGCGTTGGCAAGAAGATGATCATCATTGACACGCCGGTCATGAATGTCAATGACAGCGCCGAGGCGCGCCGCGAAGCCGAGCAAGTCATCAAGGCGTCACGGAAGCTGGGCGCCACCTTCTGCCTGATTCATCACGCATCCGCCGAACAACTGGTCAACAAGAACCTCCGCGCCATGCCGCGCCTGCCGGACTACCTGTCCATGATCCGCAATGAAGGGCTCATACCGGGACTATCCGCCCACATGCCCGAATTGGTTGTCTACAGCGACGCCAACAACTACGACGTCGAAACCTACATTCAGATTTTCAACTGCATGGGCTTCCTCATGCAGATTGAGATTGAGTCGGTCTACCGCATCATCCGCGCCGCGAAAAAACCCGTCATGACCATCAAGCCCATGGCCGCCGGGCGTTGCACGCCCTTTGTCGGCTTGTCCTTCAACTTCGCCGTTCTCCGCGACATTGATATGGTCACCTGTGGCTGTCTCACCGCCGACGAGGTCCACGAAGACGCCGAAATCGCCCGCGCCACCATCGAACGCCGCCAGCCCGTCCTCCAAGGCCGCAGCAGCCCCGCCAAAACCGAAATCATTAAATAGCTTATCCCTTTCGTCTCAGGGCCTTGCGGCTGTCGTTTCGCGACTGTCGCAAGGCCCTGAATCATAAAGAAGCAGGTGAACTCTTGACAAGAGACATGTCAGGAGGGCGGTTTCTACTCCAACCGGGCTGCGAGTATCCACGAGTGGCCGCTTACATTGCGGATTGACTCCTTTCCACACCATGGCAGGAATACTCTTCATTTAATTATTTTTTCATGGCGCTTTGCGCCTCGGCAACACAGCCTTTTGCCTTCGCGGCATTTCGTCGCCGCGAAGCGGCAGAAGCGCTGAAGGCGCAAGACATACCAGCCCAGGGCAAGCACACTGAAAGTGTGCGCCGCCCTGGGTAGAGGGCCGTTTATGTTCGTGTTCCTCGGCCCC
>JAAZKQ010000376.1 GCA_012799755.1 Lentisphaerota bacterium
CCCCAGATTTGGCGGCGAGCTCCCCAGATTTGGCGGCGAGCTCCCCAGATTTGGCGGCGAGCTCCCCAGATTTGGCGACGAGCTCCCCAGATTTGGCGACGAGCTCCCCAGATTTGGCGGCGAGCTCCCCACTTAACGGCGGCAGCTCCCCACATTTGGATAATTCCCGAGATGTCCAGGGGCGCCTAATTTCCCCTCATTTGCACCGCCCCATTATTGATGACGTTAAATGTCTTGCGCCGGACTTCAGGGCGCGAATGGAACAGCTTGCGATTATACCCAGAACCAAAAGAAAAATAGACCGCGAAACAATGAAGCGGGTCATTCTCGCTCTATGCAGTAACCAATACGTCACCCTTGATTGCATTGCAGTATTCGTTTGCAGAAATGCGAAATCAATGCAGAGCCAGTTTTTGACACCAATGGTGAGGGACGAACGTACGCTGCAATGGGCTTTTCCTGCAACGCCTAATGATCCGCGACAGGCATATATCACTGCGTCGACAATGCCTGATGCTTTGGGAAAGGAGCAATCGGGATGACCTTTTTTCCTGGTCAGCGCGTGAATTACGCCCAGTTTGGCGAGGGCGTGATTGTCGCCGTGTTCCGGGATGGTCGCGCCCAGGTTTACAATCTCGTCCTCGGCGACACTCTGGAAGGCCGCATTTTCCTGCTTCTGACCGACAACTGAAGGAGATTGTGACCGCCCTCGGCAAAGTGGATGAAAGAGGTCCACCATCGCGGCCTCTCTTCCCCCGAAAGCGGCTACTCAACCAAACGCAGGCCGACATCATCGCCGATCCCGTCGGGCGTTGCTTTACTGGGCCTCGCGCTTATTGTTAACGACGGCAAATATAGCCGCCGGACACAGGAGCGTAAAACCACCCAGACAGGGAAATGCGGCCCTTCAGTCCGGTAAAGATGGACAAGATGGACAGTATCTGCTGTCGTCCATAGCGTCCATATTGTCCATACTGTCCATAGTTCCGTGGTTTTCAGGCGGCGCGGCAGCGCTACAAACAGCACTTTTCCGGAGGCAATCATGGCACATGTCTGGCTTGAAGCGGAATCCTTTGAGCATTTGGGCGGCTGGCAGATAGACCCGCAATCCATGCGCCAGATGGGCTCGGCTTACGTGATGGCACATGGCTTGGGCAGGCCCGTCGCCGATGCAACGACGACCATCGTCATCCCCGAGGCCGGCGAGAGGACGCTGTGGGCGCGCACTCGCGACTGGACGGCGCCTTGGGGCCGCGGCAGCGCCGCCGGACGCTTCCAAGTGCTGGTCAACGGCGTGGCCCTGCCGCAGGAATTGGGCACCAATGGTGCTCAGTGGTCCTGGCAACTGGCCGGGAAAGTCGTCCTGCCGGCGGGTCCGGCGCAGCTCGCCCTGCATGACCTCACGGGCTTCAACGCTCGCTGCGACGCGCTGTACCTGAGCAACGATCCCGCCGACCAGCCTGAACAAGATACCGCAAAACTTCCGGCTTTCCGGTGCGCCAAGGCGGGCGTGCAGATTGAAGATGACACACGCGAGTACGACCTGGCGGTGGCCGGCGGCGGCATCGCGGGGGTCTGCACGGCTATCGCCGCGCTGCGTTCCGGCGCAAGCGTGTTGCTGGTGCAGGACCGCGGCGTCCTCGGCGGCTGCAACAGCTCCGAAGTGCGCGTGGGACTGGGTGGTTTTGCCCATGCCGAGCCCTATCCCAAGCTCGGCAATGTCGTCACTGAAATCGCGCCGGTCTTTGGCGGCCCGGGCACCTATCCCGCCAATCGCTACGAGGATGACCGCAAACGCAATATCTTCCTCCTCCAAAACCCCAAGACCTACACCCTGGCGCTGAACGAAAGCGTCGTCGCGGTCGAAAAAGACCCAACCGACCCCACGCGCCTCGCCGCCATCATCACCCGCAGCACCATCAGCGGCAAGGAAAAACGCTACCGCGCCAAGAATTTTGCCGACTGCACAGGCGACGCGGTGCTTGCCCGGCTCATGGGCGCGCGCACCATGTACGGCCGCGATGGCAAGGAAGAATTCCGGGAGAATCTCGCGCCGGCGCAGCCAAGCCGACAGGTAATGGGCCAGTCCGTGCAGTGGTATTCGGAGCCATGCGCGGAGGGCGAGGGGGATTTTCCTGATATTGACTGGGGGCTGGAATTCAGCGAGGACAAGGCCTATTTCGTCAATGGCGGCGACTGGGAGTGGGAAAGCGGCCAGTATCGTGACCAAGCGGAGGAAACCGAGTACATACGCGACTACGGCCTGATGACGATCTTCGCCAATTGGTCATATGTCAAGAATCACTCATCACGCAAGGGCGAGTGGGCCCGCCGGCGGCTGGCCTGGGCGTCACCCTGTGGCGGTAAACGTGAGAGTTACCGCGTGGTCGGAGACCTCATCCTCACCCAGAACGATATTGAGGATCGTCGCGTCTATCCCGACGCCACCGGCGCCATGACCTGGAATATTGACCTGCATTTCCCGGACCCGCAGAACGAAGCGCTTTTTCCGGAGCCTTTCCGTTCCTGCGCCTATCATCGCGACATCGGCGCTTCCTATCCCGTTCCCTACCGCTGCCTCTATGCCGGC
>JAAZKQ010000377.1 GCA_012799755.1 Lentisphaerota bacterium
ACGGCCAATTATCAATGGGTGACCGGTTACGTGGACGGGGGGACAGGGTGGACAGGGTAGCTGCCCAGGTATTCCCGGCTACGAAGCGGCACGAGCTGCCGAGCGTGCTGCTTGCGGGGTCATGTCACGCTGCGGGCTGCAAGCCTGCAGCATGGCCGGGAGAGGGGTGATGTGGGTTGTGCGGGTCAGGGTGGACACCCGGGTCCGCCCTGACAGTTTCTCGCAAGAAACAATCTGCGTGAATCCGCGTAATCTGCGGATAGCAACCCTTCGCGCCTTCGCGCGAGAAAAACAATCTGCGTGAATCCGCGTAATCTGCGGATGAAAAAAGACCCGCCCTTACTGTTCGGGTTCGGGTTTGGGTTCGGCTATGAGCATCTTGACGTTGTGGGCTTTGCGCAATTCCTCGGCGTAACTGGTGAAGACCTCCTGGCCTTTTTCCTGCTGGAGGTGCTGGATGATGTCGTCCTTGACTTCGGCGAAGGTCTGTACCGTGGTGGCGCCGGCCTTGATCAGGTGGAAGCCGAATTGGGTTTCGACGGGGCCGCTGATTTCGCCGTCCTTGAGGTTTTTCAGAGCGTCCTCAAAGGGCTTGACCATCTGACCGGGGCGGAAGGCGCCGAGGTCGCCGCCTTCTTCTTTGCTGGGGCAGTCGCTGTGTTCCTTGGCCAGAGCGGCAAAATCGCCGCCCTTGTCCAGTTGGGCTTTGAGGTCTTCGATTTTCTTTTTGGCGGCGGCCTTGTCGGCATCGCCGGCGTCGTCGGGGAATTTTGCCAGTATGTGCGCGGCCCTGTATTCGGTAAACAGCGCGCTGTTTTCGTCGTAGAATTTCTGTGCATCGGCCTCGGTGATGCCGCTGCGTTTATCAATGAGTTCCTTGACGGTTTGTGACTCGGCGACGCGTTTGATGAGTTCTTCTTCGCTGACGCCATTGGCGGCGATGATCTGCTTGTAGATTTCCTCACCGCGTTCGGTCTTGATCTTATCGAGTTCGGCCTTGATCTTCGCGGTGTCGGGCAAGATGCCCTGCTTGGCTGCTTCGGCGACCATCAGCTTCTGGGCGACGACGGATTCGGCGAGATGGAAGGCGAAGCCGGCGATTTCGGCCTGTGGGATTTCCTGTCCCTGTTGGAGGGCCATGATGAGCTGTGGACGAATGATCTGCTTGATGTCGTCGCCGGTGATTTTGCCGTTTTCGTCATAGGTAGCCACGAGGTCGGGGATGACGGCGAGGAGTTTGTCGGCTTGGATGGCGGGGTCCACCGCCGCCGCAGCGGCGAGCGGTGGCGGCGGTGGCGGAGCGTCGTTTTGAGCGAAGAGCGGCAGGGCAATTGCGGCGCTGGCAATGATGATCGAAAGCGGCTTGCGGATCATGGTCGTTCCTTGTTTGAGGCTACTGGTTGCGTTTCGCCCACTTGTTTGAGTCGGGCGAGGAAATCAGTGACGCCCGGTGCCGGTGAACGCCAGCACCAAGCAGTTACAGACTGTTTGGGGAGAAGGACAAAGTTGAGATAATCTTGCAATAACTCTCTTGACGGTGGTGGGGGATTGGGCTGGTTGCGCAGGTAAGAAAAGAGTTCCTGATAATGCTGTGGATGATGGTCGGCGCGGGCTTTCAGCCAAGCGCCGCAGAGCGAGGGCACAGTCGGCATTTGCCGGCAGTGTTCCAGAATGGCTAGTCGCACGGGCCTGCTGAGTTCGTGCCATTGCAGGGTAGCGGCCAACACGACGGCCAAGGCTGTTTCCTCAGCGGGAATATCCTTGTCGGCTGCGGAAAGAAGAGCTTGCAGGGACGCAGTGCCGGTCTTTGCATGTAAGTGCGTAATATAGCGTTGCAAAGGATGGCCGGGCACTGCGGCGGCAAATTCGTCCAGAAGGGCTGCCTGTCGTTGCTGCAGGCCGCTGAAGAGCGCGAGGTCAATGTCGTGCAGCAGACGGCGTGCCGTCTGCCGTTGTTCCTGAAAGCGCATGGCGGCGAGTTGTTCTTTTTCAGTGTGGTAGAATGCCTGAAAGGCCGTTGATTGTTGCAACACGGGCAAGTGAGGGTCGAATGTCATCAGGGCTTGTTGGCGTTCGGCGGCGTTCTGCCAGGGGCCGTGAGCGAGAAAGTCGTCCAAGGCGGCCAAGGCGGGTACAACATCACGCACGGCGAGCAATTCTGGACATGCCTGACCTTCACGGATGACCTGGTCCAGCCAGAGGCGCAGCGCCAGATGGTCAGCGCGTGCGATCAAGGCGTTGGCTTCGGTCAGCAGGCGCCGCTGTTGTTCGTGATGCAGGGCGGCTTCGGCGAAGACGTTGTGGGGGTCAATGTCAAGCAGACGTTGTAGATCACTGATAGCGTCATCGGTCTGGCCGTTGCCGATATTGTCGCAGGCACTGAGGAGCAACTGGCTGCGCATGCGGTCGTACGGCGGCGCCGTGCGTTTGCCGCAGCCGCACAGGAGTAGCGCGGGTAGCGTGAGGGCGAGCAGGAGGTAAGCGATCAGCGATTGATAACAGACATTTTTTATCCGCAGA
>JAAZKQ010000042.1 GCA_012799755.1 Lentisphaerota bacterium
ATTTGCTGTTACTTGGCGATTTTTTGGCTTGTCAGGGGCGATTTTTTGGCTATTTTTCACGCAGTCCTTTAAATTCCAGCCCACCCACCCTAGGGGGCCCCCATCCTCATAAGGTCGCGCGCGCGAGAAGGACAGACTGCGCTCAGGCCTGGGGGCCACATAGTATCAATGGCTCTTATGAAATCCGCCGCGTGGTCAGTCATATGACTGGGTGGCGACGAACCGCGAGTTTCCGGCAAATTGTCCCCGGTGTATTCCCACCGGGGTGGTTACTGACATGAGGGCACGCGAGATAATCATTGCCGCGTTGATGCTTGTTCTCAGCGCCGTCGGCGCAGAGAAGGCCGCTGACGGCCATCCACAAGTTGCTGGCGATACCGCGTCGGCAAAGACTGCCATCAGTCAGCGTTTTCTTGACGGCTTTTGGGCGACCGTTCCCGCCGAAGAGCCTGCACCGGAGAGAGCGCCTGCCGCCGCGCCCACCACCCCGGCGCAGATTGCGGCGCCCATGCTGCCGCCGACCGTGCCGGCGTTGCAACTTCATGCCGTGCCGGCCCGGCGTCATTGGCTCTTGCCCCGTTGGAGCTGCTATGTCGCCGCCACGATGTTGGCTATCGCGGTCAGTGTCGCCTTCGTGGGCGTTCTGCGTAGCGCCTTACTGGAGTTGCGCTGTCCGCGTCGTTTGCGTCAGCGAGCTGCCGTGAAAGCGCTGCGCGCCTGGCGCAAAATGCCTGTGCCCTCATTTGCCGGCTTGCTCCAAGCCTTTCGTGAGTTCTATGGGTTGCCTGTCGGCAGTGACGCCGATACTGTCGCTGCAGTCGTCGGCAAAACCGACGCGGAACTGGCGCAGCTGCTCCTGAGCATGGAGCGGCAGCGCTTTGCGCCGACAAACAGCCCTGCTGGAGAGGGTGCCGCAAGGGGCTCTAACGAGGCGCCCGCTGCTAATGCCTTCGCTGGGGAGAGCGCCGCAAATAGCTTTGACGTGGCCAACGCCGCTTGCAATTTTATCGGGGAACCCGCTGCCGGCGCTTTTGCCCCAGCGCCTGTCGGCAGCACTGAGCTTGGCGTGGCGCCTCCTGTTGGTCCTGGTTCTCTCGCTTCTTCAGCGCCTGTGTTGCTTGCTGGCTGGTTGCGGCGCCGGCCGCAGGCTATACCCGGTCACGCAAGTACAACCGTCGCGGTACTCTTGGCCGCCGCAGCAGTTCTCGTCTTGGCGGTCGTCATTGCCATTGCCAGGGGCCTTGCGCAGCAGGATGACCTTGAGCTCGCGTGGAATCATGCTCTGCAGTATGCCGCCGAACATAGTTATACGCACGCCTTCGACACTTTTCTAGCCATTGAGCGCCAGTCGCCGAGCTCACCCGAGTTATCGCGCAATTTCGCGGCGTTGGCGGCGGCTACCGGTCGCGATGAAGACGCACGTGCTTGGCGCCGCCATGCGCAGCTTCAAGAACAGCTGCGTGCCCGAATCAACATAGTTGGTTGTGCTTGGCGCGGGCCGTTCGCTGTGCCCGCGTTGTTGCTGCTGACGGCTTTCATTGGTTTTTGGATGGCGGCCATGGGCTGGCCAGACCTGTGTCGTCAAGTGCTGGCTTGGCGCGCCTGGTTGTTGCTGCCGCTATTGCTTGGTGCCTGCTGTGCGTTGCTGCTTGTCGGCCATTGGCGACAATGCCGCCAGCTGCAAGAGCTGGCTGTCGTGCTCAGGGCACAGCCGCTCAGGGTGGCGCCCGGGGAGATGATGTTTGAACAAGCACCTGTTGCGGCAACGGACCCGGTGCAGGCGCAGGTCGCCGCAACCGGGCAGGGCGTCGTTGCCGACAGCATTGCGCCTTTGGCGCAGCTCGGAGCCGGCGACTGTGTGCTGCTGCGGCAAAAGCGCAGTGGGTGCTGTTTTGTGTCGGTCAACGGCAGCGCCGGCTGGCTCCCGCGCTCCGCGCTGCTGCCTTTTCGCTTGTAGGAACAAGGACTTTCTGCCAGAGGCTGTGTGAGAGGGCTATAGCGCCTGTTTTCCGGCCAGAGTAGAAGCGGCTTCCAGGCGCTTTGCCAAGCGCCCTTCTCCCGGCTGTACTGCGGGCTTGTAGCCCGCAGC
>JAAZKQ010000378.1 GCA_012799755.1 Lentisphaerota bacterium
AAGAGGGTCTGATAAAGATCGTCAAAACCGGCAGGGTCGCGCAGGGAGCGTTCGGCGATGCCGGCGGATACATAGACGCCGGGGAGGACGGGCGCTTCAATGCCGGCCTGGAGGTCCAGGCTGTTGTTGGTCAGGGCGCTGTAGTTGCTGCTGCCGGGAATAGAGCGACTGCGGTCTGCGTAACCGACAGCGCCATAGATTGCCGGATCAAAGAACTCCAGCAGCTCCTCGTGCTTGAGCAAGGTCTGTTCGACTCGCCAGCGCGCTGCCTGAATCGCGGGGTTGTTCTCCTGTGCCGCCGACATGAGCTCGTCCAGTTCGTTGGCATAAAGCGGCGTGACCAGAGAAGTTAGAAGCACCAGCACGGCACACCCGAAAGAGCGTGAGGGTATCATAAGCATTGCTGAAATGGGCAGTTGCCCCGCTCCCAATGATGACGTTGACGATAGTACAGCCTGAAGTTGCTGGGCAATCGAGCCGTCCGGGTTTGTGAACGACGCTACCGCGGTGGATCAATCCCTATCGAACGACTCATACTATAAACTAAGTCGAGGATATATACAGTCCGAGAAGGAGATTTTTCTTGGCTGGAACGCTGTCTTTTGCGTCCACCGTTCAGTGTTTTTGGAAGCGTCGCCAGATGATGTCACCGACGATGGCGGGGAGCATGAACAATGCCGTGCAGATGAAGAGGGGGGGGGCACTGCCCCAGCGTTGATAGATTTGGCCGCTGAGAACACTGCCGATGACGGCGCCGATGGCGAGGACGACTTCATGGATGGCCATGCGGAAAGTGCGGTCTTGACAACCTGAAACGCCGTGGAACATACTGTTGCTGTAAGCGTGGCCGGCGAGGATGCCGCAGACGGCGAGCAGTACCACGATAAGCGTCATGTCTTTGCTGCAGCC
Organism: Lentisphaerota bacterium; assembly: GCA_012799755.1. Taxonomy (GTDB): domain Bacteria; phylum Verrucomicrobiota; class Lentisphaeria; order Oligosphaerales; family Oligosphaeraceae; genus Oligosphaera. Next base: position 910 of record JAAZKQ010000378.1, read on the forward strand.
CAGCCCCAGCACGGCCAGCGCCAGTAGGAAATGGCCGCCAAGGAGCTGGGCAAAGTTGAAGTGCCAGTGCTTGATGAAGCCCATCAAACTCATGGCGCCAGTCATGGCCAAGGCGCGAACGAAGAGCAGGGTGCCGATGGCCGGCTTAGTCAGGCCCAGGCCCTTCGCGTCTTCGGCAAAGAGCGGGTAGATATTCAGGATCATGCCGGAGGTTGCCCAGGCGCAGAGGCCACCGAGCCAACAGGGATAGCGCATGGTCGTTTGTCGGCCGCTTGGAGCAGCGTCGGCGGCGTCCGCTGCTGTGTCCGAGGGTGTATTCGGGGGGAGTTTGCCGCTCTGGGCGTCGTCCTGCCGACGATAGCCGAACCAGAGGAAGGCCAGAAGGAGCGCATAGGCGGCGATGCAGTAACGCAAGGGACGTGCGCTGTCGTCGGCGCCAAGGTGGCCTGCCAGCAGGGGGCCGATGATGGCGCCGCTGCTCCAGCACAGATTATAGAGACCGGTGATGCGACCGAGGCGCTCGCCCTCATAACCCTCGGTCAGCCAGCCCATGAGTGGAGGCCAGAACAACGCGGTGGATAGCCCGCAGATGGCCTGAAAGAAATACGCCGGTTCGAGGCGAGGTGACAAATAGATGCCTAGCAGTCCGCTGAGCATGCCGCAGGTGGCGATGAGGACGCAAATCTGCGGCCGCACCCGCTGCAGGATTTTCTTGAACAGCAGACAGGCCAGCATATAGCTGAGGTTATAGACGCCATAGAGGATACCGACTTGCGTCGCCGTGGCCTTGAAGTGGTTACTGGCGTAAAACACCAACCCCAGATTGACGGCGTTGACGGTCATGGCCATCCAGAAGGACGCCGGGAAGATGATGGTGGTCTTGGAAAGCTGGGGGAACCTGAATGATCTTTGTTGCATAATTGCAGGTCTCGCAAAGTCCGGTGGACTGGGTGGGGGGATTTCTGGAGGGCGAAATAGAGCAGTTAAGGCGTTTTCGCCTAGGCAAGATGGAAAACAATACTATATGCGTTGCATCATTTTTTGCCTGCGCCGGTCTGGCCGGTTACGCTGCTCTGTAAGCGGTTCACCGATTGATACGTGTTGTTTCTGTCAGTTGCTATGGACAGTATGGACGCTATGGACGGCGGGCGGGTAGGTGTTTTCGTCCATCGTGTCCATATTGTCCATCGTTTTGCGGGTCGCAGGCGGTCACGGGCACTTGCTGTTGCAGCTCGCAGGAACACAGTTTTCAATCGGTGACCGCTTGCCATGCTCTTGTAACCGGTTACCGATTGATAACAGACATTTTTTATCCGCAGATTACGCAGATTTGCGCAGATTATT
>JAAZKQ010000379.1 GCA_012799755.1 Lentisphaerota bacterium
AAAACCAAGCACACGCAGGCGCCAACCGTTCTGTGGGCTTGCAGCCCGCAGCGGCACATGACCCCGCAAACGGCGTGCAAGCATGCTCGCAATATCGCTGTTACCAATGGGTGACCGCTTACGGTCAATACTGCTTAGTGCCATGCTCGCCGACGGACCTATAGCTACCTGGGTGCCGCAGCAAGGCCATATTTCCTCAACAGATACTCCTTGCCGGGCTGCGCCGCAACGGCCATTCCGGCGTAACGGCGGCTGTCTTCCGGAAAGCCATACCAGTCGCAGAGCAAGGCCAGTTGCAGATAGTTGTCAAAACTATCTCTTGCGGCAATTCGTTCCTGGCGCTTATTGACGGCCATATCCAAGCGTTTTTCGGCGTAAAAGGCAAAAATGTCCCAGAGCTGAGGCCAAGCCAGATCCGCAAAGCCAACCTGCATGCTGGCCTCTGTGTCCGTTTCAGCCAAGTCACGGCGACGGATGGTCAGCCCCTTCTCATTAGCGCGAGGTATGGCACCCAAGTACGAACGGCCATCTCGCAGCATTATCCGACCATTCTCGCCGCGGTCGTAACCGATATAGCGCATCGTCTGCTGCAAATAATCCAGCGCCAAACCGAGAATGCGCAGACGGTCGCGTTCCGTTTCCTGCAGCGCCGCCGGTACTGCTTCCAGATAGCGTTTGTTCTCCTCACGCGTAGCCTTGAAGTCAAGGTCCGGTGGCTGGGGACGTGACGCCCATACAGCCGGAGCTATCACTGCCACGCCACCCTCGGCCTCCCGCTTCCCGCCAGTGCCGCCCGGCAGTTCACCGAGGGCCTCACCCGCCGCAGCCGTTTTTGACGCCGTTAAAGACGGTGACACCATACCCGACATGTCGGCAGCGCGCCGCTGCTGCAAGCGATATGCCAGAAACACGGCGCAAAGGGCCAAAAAAGCACAAAGTAAAAGGACATTGACAATATTCGAACCGCGGCGGCGCTCCGAACGCTGGACGGGCCTGGCTGCGGGTGAAACAAGGTCCCCCGGCCGACGCCCTCCGGCAGCACGCGCGCCACCATTCCGGAAGACCTTGCCCGTACCTTGCCGTGCTAGGCTCTTTCGCTCCAAAATGCTGAAAATTTCGGCATAGCTGTCTGGACGCTCCTCCGGACGTTCAGACAGCATACGTTCAAGGCACTCGCCAAAGGCCTGCGAGTAGCTCGGGTGACTCACATGCAAGGGTGTCCGGGCCTCTGCCGGCCGACATCCTGTCGCCAGCTCGTAGAGGATCACCCCCAGACTGTACAAATCGCTTGCCGTACTTACCGCCGCACCACTGCGCACGTCGGGGCCGGCATAAGGATCAGCTTCTGCATCCTTCCCCAGTGCGCGTGCTACCCCAAAATCCGTCACCCGAACAAAATTATCCTTGCCAAAGAGAATATTGCCCGGGCCGAGCCCGCCATGGCAAATATCGGCAGCGTCAGCTGCCTTCAAGGCGTCAATGATACAAAGTCCATAACGCTGCAACAAGGCGGGCGTCATCTGCTTTTTGGTCTCAGCGTAAGATATCGTGGGGACGTATTGCTGCACCACGTAGGCGGCTCCGTCGTCACTGCGACCACAAGCATAGACCGACACCACCTGTGGGTGAGCAACGACAGCCATCCGGCGAGTCACCGACAGAAAAGCTTCCAACTGCTCCTCGCTGAAACGGCTACCGGCGGCAACCACCTTAACGCAGACTTCCCGGTCCAAAGTCGTATCCAAGGCCCGGTAAACCTGCAGGGCCGGTTCTTCATATAAAATATCTTCCAGAAGTATGGATTGGAACCACTTCGGCACCCGGAATTCCACCCCGCAACGCGGGCAGGGATGCAAACTCAACGGCGCCAGCTCACTGACGTCTAACTTATGCCCGCAGCCCGGACAACGTATCTTCATGGCGGATTGGCTGGAATGCTCGGTCATTTTTTTCAGTCTCAATACAGGTTCCGGGGCGACCATGCCACATAAAAGGCGCTGGTCACAGCACAATGTGCCCCGCAATCGGCTACGCCACAGACTGCCTCACGGCAAAACGCAAACGGGATAGCGCCCATTATAGCAAAATATGCCCATAGGCTCAAGAGCAGCAGCAGCATTTGTCACGCAACCGCCGTGGTTTGAACTCTCCTGGACAAAAGCTCGGCCTGCCTCACCAGGCTCTCACCGCCCATCGCCGGAAACGCGATACAAAAAAAGAGCATGGTCGAATAAACAACCATGCTCATGGAAGGCTAATACTCATTACGCTTAGCGCGCCGCTTTGGCTTGCTCAATCAGCTGCGTAAATGCCGCTGGATCGTTCACCGCCAGTTCTGCTAGTACCTTGCGGTTGATCTCAATGCCGGCTTTGGTCAAACCGTCAATAAGCCAGCTGTACTTGAAGTCAGCAGCGCGGCAAGCCGCATTGATGCGCACTGTCCACAATCTGCGATACTGGCGTTTTTTCTGCTTGCGGCCCACATAGGCGTTGGCCATCGCGCGATCCACCGCATCGTATGCCACACGGATCAGCTTGCTGCGATTGCCACGATACCCCTTGGCCTGACGCAATACCCGCTTGCGTCGCTTGCGGGAAGGAACTGCATAAGTCGTTCTTGGCATCTTATCTCTCCATTGTGCCTTTGCCTTGCTATACGGCAGCAGGACGGCACGTCCTGTTTGATCACTTCTCTATCAGCACACCCTGCGCTCAGCTCACAAGCCGTAAGGCAACGAGGCCTTCAGGCGAGACACCTCGCACGATTTCACCGCCGTGGCGCGGCCCAAACGGCGCTTGCGCTTGGAACTTTTCTTCGTCAAAATGTGACGGGCATTGGCACAGTTGCGAACATACTTACCCGTCCCAGTTTGCTTGAAGCGCTTGGCGGCGGCCTTCCTGGTCTTCATCTTTGACATTGCTAATCCCGTCCTATAAACACCAATCCGCTACGTTCAAAAAAAACTACACTCACTTTATGGGATACCCGCCCGCAAAAAACGGGAACAGCGCCGGGGCCGCTGTTCCCTTGCTCTCGTTTACCGAACTGACCTGGCGCCCAACCCCAATTATTTCTGTGGCTTCGGGGCCAACACCATAATCACATTTCGGCCAAACTGTTTCGCGGGAGAATCCACCACAGCAACATCACCAACCGTTTCAATCAGCCGATCAAGAACCCGCATACCCAAATCAATATGGGCCATTTCACGGCCACGGAAGGCGAGAAGAACCTTTACCTTATCACCCTTCTGCAAAAAAGCAATCGTATGGCGAGCTTTTGTCTGGAAATCATTATCATCAATATTCGGATGCATCTTGACTTCCTTGACCTTATGCTGGACCTGCTTGCGCTTGGCTTCCCGCTGACGCTTGCACTCCTGATACTGGTACTTCCCGAAGTCCATGATGCGACACACCGGCGGGTCTACCTTGCCGGCGATTTCCACCAAGTCCAGCCCTGCGGCGTTTGCGCGCTCCAAGGCGGCCTCGAAGCTCAGCAAGCCGAGTTGCTCATTGTCTTCCGAGATCAGGCGGACAGTCTTGCCCCTGAAAAAACGGTCACCGGTTTTTAGCTGACGTGCGATGGGAGGATCCTCCTATACTAGGGTTGCTATTCAAACGACGCCGGTCCCCTTGGACAAGCGCAACGGCGACCGACTCGACCCGGCCACCCTGAGTCCATATTCACCAAGACACAGTATACACTAACGCAATGCCTGGCCTCTGGCAAATCCACGACAGCCAGGCACACAGCACCGACGGCACTACTGCATATCGTCATTTTCTCTGCGCACCCGCTCCAAGAAAGCCGCGAAGGGCATGGCCCCCTCTTCGCCCTGGGCACGACTGCGTACGGACACTTCCTGCCGCTCGGCTTCGCGCTCACCCACAATCAGCAGATACGGGATGCGCTGATTGCGACCGCGGCGGATTTTGCCGCCAATGGGATCGGCCTCCATATCCACGCTCACGCGCAAATGCGCCGCCTTCAACCGTGCGGCCAAGTCCTGTGCATAGTCCTCGAACTTCTCACTGATGGGCAGAACGCGCACCTGCTCCGGCGCCAACCACAGTGGAAACGCCCCGGCATAGTGCTCAACCAGGATGCCGAAGAAACGCTCAAGGGAGCCCAGCAGCGCCCGGTGCACCATGTAGGGCCGATGCTTCTGGCCGTCCTGGCCGACATAGGTCATGTCGAAGCGCTCGGGCAGATTAAAGTCAAACTGGATGGTGCTGGTCTGCCATTCGCGGCCAAGCGCGTCCTTGATCTTCAGATCAATCTTCGGACCATAGAAGGCGCCGCCACCCTCGTCACGCTCGCAGCTGACGCCCTCGGCGCGCACGGCCTTCTCCAACGACTGCAACGCCTGTTCCCACATGGAGTCATCGCCGACGGCTTTGGCAGGCCGCGTCGCCAAGTAGGCCTTGATCTCCTTGAAACCGAATTTCTCCCACATGAACAAGCTGAAGCGGAGCACTTCGCGAATTTCATCCTCAATCTGTTCCGGCGTGCAAATGATGTGGGCGTCATCCTGAGTAAAACCGCGCACGCGCAGCAGTCCGTGCAGTACGCCGGCTTTCTCATAGCGATACACCGTGCCCAGCTCGGCCCAGCGCAGCGGCAGCTCACGATAAGATCGCGGGCGGTCTTTATACACCTCAATGTGGAAAGGGCAGTTCATCGGCTTGGCGTAATAGGGATCACCGTCAATATCCATGGACGAGTACATGCCCTCACGATAGAAATCCAAGTGGCCGCTGATTTCCCACAGCAGGGCCCGACCCACGTGCGGCGTGTAGAGCAACTCGTAGCCGTGCTCGTAATGGGCCTGCTTCCAGAAGGTCTCAATCACATGCCGCACCCGCGCGCCATTGGGATGCCAGCAGATCAACCCCGGGCCAATCTCCTCATGCGTGCTGTACAAATCCATCTCGGTGCCGATGCGACGATGATCGCGCTTCTTGGCCTCCTCAATGCGGTCGAGATAGGCCTGTAATTCCTCTTTCGTTGGGAAGGCCGTACCGTACACCCGTTGCAGCATGGGATTTTTCTCGTTGCCGCGGAAATAGGAACCGGCAATAGACAGCAGTTTCACCGCACCGATCTCTGTGCTGACCTCAACGTGCGGGCCGCGACACAAATCAACGAAGTCCGCACACTGGTAGAGACTAACTTTCTCCCCCTCGGGAATGTCATCCAAGCGAGAAAGCTTGAAGGTCTGATTGCGCTCCGCAAAATACTGACGCGCTTCTTCGCGACTCACTTCCCGACGCTCAAACTGCAGCTGCCGACCGAGCATCTTGCGCATCTCTTTCTCAATCGTCTTGAGGTCCTCCGGCACCAACCGGTGACTCATGTCAAAGTCGTAGTAAAAGCCCTCGTCCGTCGCCGGGCCGATGTCAAACTTGACATCCGGATATAATTTCTGCACTGCGGCGGCCATGACGTGTGCCGCACTATGACGAATCGTGTGCAAATCTGAATTCGACATTGGTTAAACTCTCCTCAAGTCCCCTACGCCGGCCACCAAAGAGCCAGAACAGGCGGACAATTATACTATGGAATAAAATCATCGAAAAAAATGGCGAGCAGTGATCAAATCAGGCTCCTTGGCCACCATGGCGCTCACTCCAAGACACCCTTGGTGGACGGCACGGCTGTGCTGCCGGCCTTGCGGGTGACAGCCTGCGCCAAAGCCCGCCCGAAAGCCTTGAAAATCGCCTCCATGCCATGGTGGGACTCCTCACAAGCCAGCAGGTCAACATGCAAGGTCAACCCGGAACTGTTGACCAAGGCCTGGAAGAACTCGCGGAAGAGCCGGCCGCTCACGCCACCGACCGTTGCCTCCGGCAAGCTCACCCGCCAGGACAAGTGTGGTCGGCCACTGAGGTCCAATACCACCCGCGCCAACGACTCGTCCATCGGCACAAAGGACGCTCCAAAGCGAGTTAACCCGCGCTTGTCGCCCAACGCCTCTTTCAGCGTCTGGCCAAGCGCGAGGCCAACGTCCTCCATGGTATGATGTGCATCAACTTCAAGGTCGCCTTTGACGGCCAGCCGCAAGCCAAAGCCGCCATGGCAGGAAAAGGCATGCAGCATGTGATCAAAAAATGCCACGCCGCTTTGTATTTCCGGCTCGCCGGCAGCGCCATCAAGCAGCAACTCAATACGGATGTCCGTCTCGCGAGTCGTTCGTTTCACCGTTGCCTGACGTATCTTCGCCAATGTCTATCCCCATCTATATTTAAGGTATTGCTACGGAAAATTCCGTAAATCTGTAATATATGACGCCACAGCCAAATGCAAAATCATCCCGTGCGCGACGGCAAGGGAAAAAATAAGCGGCCAGCGATTGGTAACTGTGTTCCTGCGGTCATTCTGGCCGCCTTACTGCCAAAACATCTTTTCCCTGGCATTTGAGCGCTGAAAGCGCGAGCTATGATAGCCCAGGGCAAAGCGACGCCGAAGGCGGAGCATCGTCCTGGGTGGAGCATCGTTTATGTTCGTGTTCCTCGGCCTCTTTGGCG
>JAAZKQ010000380.1 GCA_012799755.1 Lentisphaerota bacterium
CCCGAAATTGCACCCTGTAGGGGTGCCACATAGTCAACACGAAGGATGGTTTCCATTGCAAGACAACAGAAAACAGCCAATTATCAATGGGTGGCCGCTTACTGAGTAACCGCGGTCATGGAAAGAGCGGGCCATTGCCGGCTAGCGGTTGATGGTCGCGCCATGACAGGGCTTTGAGGCAAGCAAGGCCACATTCACTGGTGAACGTGGCCTTGCAGTGCTTTTCGGCTATTTCAACAGATGCTTGTTTGCTGTAGCTTCTCCTCCTACTGAAAGAACGCTGTGAAAAGCCGTCAGTGTATTATTGCTCAGGCGCCGGTGCCGAGCTTGCTTTCGACGTATTTGATGGCGTCGCCAACGGTAGTCAGCATTTCGGCCTCTTCGTCCGGAATCTCCATGCCGAACTCTTCTTCAAGGGCCATCACCAGCTCAACCGTGTCAAGGGAGTCTGCGGCGAGATCCTCAATGAATTTGGCTTCGGGTTTGACATCCTCTTCACGGACGTTCAATTGGTCAACGATGATTTTGATAACGCGTTCACTGTTTGTTGCCATGTTGTTTTCTCCAAGACCTTATGAAGCAGTTAAAGATTTTTTGACACGTCGCACACAGTAAGTCAATCGCGCGGATTGCCTGCGAGGGGCCTTGGCGGCGACCCCTAACGGGCTGAAAGCATAAGTTCATACTATAGCACGAGAGCGGAAAATAGCAAGGATTTTTCACATAACCAAGCCACCATCAACGCATAAGACCTGGCCGGTGACATAGTCCGCCCCGCTACTGACGAAGAAGGCGACTGCAGCGGCGATATCCTCGACTTTGCCGGTGCGGCCGAGGGGAATCTGCTTGAGCAGCGCGTCCCGTTGTTCGGGCGACAATTCGGCGGTCATGGCCGTATCAATGAAACCCGGGGCGACGACATTGACGGTGATGTTGCGGCTTGCGAGTTCCTTGGCCATGCTTTTGCTGAAGCCGATGACGCCGGCCTTGGCGGCGGCGTAGTTGGCTTGGCCGACGTTGCCGGTGATGCCGATGATAGACGAGATGGTGACGATACGCCCGTAGTGGGCCTTCATCATGGGGCGAGTGACAGCTTTGACGCAGTTGTAGACGCCCTTGAGGTTTACGGCGAGGACCTGGTCCCAGTCTTCCTCACGCATGCGCATAAGCAGATTGTCACGGGTGATGCCGGCGTTGTTGACCAGGATGTCAATGCGACCAAAGTCGCTGACGATCTGCTTGCAGCAGGTTTCGACGGCCTGATAGTTGGCGACGTCAAGGGCGTAGCCTTTGGCGCAGTCGGGGCGCAGTCGGCAGAGTTCAGCGGCGACGGCTTCCGAGCCGGCGCTGGTCGTGCTGATGACGGCGATGCCGGCGCCCTTGGCGGCGAGCTGTTCGGCGATGGCCTTGCCGATGCCGCGGCTGGCACCGGTGACGATGGCGACTTGTCCATGTAATTCGTTCATGCTGGGTCTCCGCTGCTGGTCGTTGAGATGACGGTCAGGGTGCGAGCAGGGCGCAGGCGTCGTCGAGACTCTTGTCGCTATTGACGCTGGCGGTGGGGAAAGCGCGGTTGCTGCGGCGGAGGAAGCCGCTGAGGACGGCGCCGGGCCCGAATTCGATGGCGAGATCGGCGTGCTGCATGATGAGCTGGGAACATTCATCCCAGCGGACACTGCCGCTGATCTGCCGGCAGAGGTTGCTGCGGATGGCGGCCGGGTCGCTGACCAGGGCGCCGCAAACATTCTGGGCGACCAGGCAGGACGGCGCCTGCAAGGTCAGGTCTGCGAGCATCGCGGCGAAGGGCTTGCAGGCCGGCGCCATGAGACGCGAGTGATAGGCGCCGGCGACTTGCAGAGCGACCACGCGGTAGCCTGCCTCAGTCAATGTCGTCATCGCCTGTTGCAGTGGCGCGATAGCGCCGCTGATGACGATTTGGCCAGGGCAGTTGTAGTTGGCGACGTCAATGCCGCAGTCCGCGCAGGTTTTTTCAATGACATCACGTTCGCCGCCAATGATGGCGGCCATGCCGCCTTGGCTTTGCCGGCAGGCGAGGTCCATGAGGCGACCGCGTTCGGCAACGACCTTGAGCACGTCGTCAAAGCTAAGGACGTCGGCGGCATACAAGGCGGCGAATTCGCCAAGGCTGAGGCCCGCGCAAATTGCCGGCTTAACCGCGACGCGTTCCTGCAAAGCCGCCAGCGCGGCCAGGGACATGGTGAGAATGGCCGGCTGACAATTGGCGCAGGCGGTGAGGTCTTCAACGCTGCCTTGGAAGCAGAGCGTCGAGATGGCGCGTCCCAGTGCCGCGTCGGCCCGGTCAAAGACTGCGCGGGCGGCTTTGGAGGCATCGTAGAGGTCGCGCCCCATGCCGGGGGTCTGGGCGCCTTGGCCGGCAAACATGAAGGCAATGCGTTTGGGAGGCATAAGATGTGTTCCTTGTACTGCTGCCGGAGTCTGGCGCTACCGCGCTGCTCAGATGGGGGGGACTATCGCAAACACTTCTCCTGAATGCGCCCGCACTTGGGAGGATGGGCGTCAGCGGGACTCAGGCGTGTTGTTGGACATCGCTTTGATGTGTTCAGCGATGGTTTCGTTGACGCGCAAACGTACGAAGTCGCCGGCGGAACGGATGCCATTGCGAACGGCCTTGGCGTTGGAGATGCCGTGGCCGACGATGCAGACGCCGGCGACCCCGAGCAGCGGGGCGCCGCCCACTTCGGCATAGTCCGTCCGTTTCTTCAATTCCACAAATGCGCCCTTGGCCATAAGCGCACCGAGCTTCCAGTGCAACTTCTGCATGATCTGCTGTTTGACCATGTGGCCGAGGGCGACTGCGATCTGTTCGCAACTTTTGAGGACGACGTTGCCGACGAAACCATCGCAGATGACGACGTCAACAGCGCCGGAAAAGAGGTCATGACCTTCGACGTTGCCGACGAAGTTGATTTTTTTGGCCTCGCTGAGGAGTTGGAAAGCGCCCTGGGTAAGCTTGTTGCCCTTGCCCTCTTCGGTGCCATTGCAGAGCAGACCGACGCGGGGATTCTTGTGGCGCAGGATGGTCTGGGAGTAGATGCTGCCCATGACCGCGTAGTGAAGGAGATTGAGGGGGGTGCAGTCTACCGAGGCGCCGGCGTCCAGGAGCAGGAAGTGCCCTTTTTCGGTGGGGAAAACCGTGGCGATGCCAGGGCGTTCGATGCCGGGAATCATGGAGCATCTGAAATAGGCGGCGGCAACGGTTGCGCCGGTACTGCCGGCACTGAAAACCGCCGCCGCTTTTTTCTGGCGGACGAGATTCATGGCCACGTTGATGGATGCGTCGCGCTTGCGGCGTACGGCCGAAACCGGGTGCTCGCCCATCTCAATAACTTGACTGGCGGGGATGACTTCCAAGCGCTGGTCGCCCCATTTGCCGATGCGGCGCAATTCTTTTTCGATTGCTTTGGGGTCGCCGACCAGATGCAGATGGTATCTGTCGCCAAAGAGGTCCAGCGCTTCGCCGACGCCCTCGACGATTGACGCCGGTGCGAAGTCCCCGCCCATAATATCCACGGCGATATGTATGGTGTTCATGTGTGGACTTACCCCTATACGAAGCGGTCATCCCGAAGGATGACCGTTGGCGATGTGATACTGATGACTCTATCGCAGTGGCAGCTGATGACGGTGATAGCCACCGCGATTTGGCCGGGAGGCGACTTAGCCCTATCTGTCGGCGATGGTAATGACTTGCCGACCGTCGTAGTTGCCGCATTTTTTGCAGACGCGGTGGGGGAGGCAAGCTTCGCCACAGGCGGTGCAGAGGTTCACTTGTACGCCCTTATATCTGTTTGCCGCTTTGCGGATACGCACTGTGCGTTTGCTGACTTTGCTTTGTTGAACAGCCATGATCCTTGACACTCCACTAAAAAGATGAAACGGAGATGAACTCTTGCGAAAGAAGACCTACAGTTTGAGATTATCCAGCGCGCTCCAAGGGCTTGCGCCCTTGCTGCTGTCCGCCTCCTTATCATTGCAGCGGCAAGGCCCCTGATTGAGGTTCTGTCCGCAGCTGGGGCAGAGGCCCTGGCATGATTCGCTGCAATGATAACTTTGCGGAAAAGCTATCAATATATCCTCGCGGATATCTGTAGTCAAATCCAGTACCTGTCCGGCGACGTTCTTGTAACGGTGGCAGACATCGTCGGTGGCGATGGCGAGTTCTCCCGGGCTGTCGCAGCGGTCGCAGATGCAGCTGATGACGGCGTGGAGTTTGCCGGTGACGAGGACATCCGGGCCCAGGGGTGCGAGTTTGAGCTCGAAGAAGAGTGGCTGGGGGTAGGAGAAGCGCTCATCAGCGTCAATATCAAGGGCTGCGAAGGAGATGTCGCCCTCAAGGGTGATGCCTTGGCTGGGCAGATTGGTGACCTGGTATGTTAGAACGGAGGCTTCGCTCATGTCGCGGTCGTCTCGTTGCAAGAAACTGGTGGGAGATGATGCAGAAAACTGCTGTCGGCGCTGCTGTGCCCGTATGGCTATTGCGGCCAAGTCGAGTTGCAAAAAACAATAACATAATTCTGGGCTCTGAAAAGGGCAATTTTTCCCGTCGCAGGCGACGTAAGCGGCCGTAGGCGGTCAGCGATTGACATTGGTCGGTTCCTGGGAACACCTGAGACCGCTTGGACTCATTGGCGGCGGTGCTGGGGCGAGGACTCACGACTCATAAGGCATGATCCCATGGCTTGGACAACCGGGACGCCCGGGACCGCGGGGAATGACACATTGGTCCAGGGGACTGGTTGGCCGAGGCCGGAGACTCTTGGAAGCGTCGCGCCTTTGGGCGCTTGCCCTGGGCTGATATGTGGCGCGCCCTCGGCGTGCAGCTTTGTCGTTTGCGGCAGGAACTTGGCAAGCGGCGCAA
>JAAZKQ010000381.1 GCA_012799755.1 Lentisphaerota bacterium
CCGTGCTGCGGGCTTGTAGCCCGCAGCGTGACATGACCCCGCAAACGCAAAACCAAGCGTCTGTCTTCCGACGTTACGCCCGCAAAACCAAGCGCCCTTCTCCCGGCCGTACTGCGGGCTGTAACGCCAAATGCCCGTGACAGCCTGCAACCTGCAAAACGATGGACATTATGGACACGATGGACGACAACTCCTGCTGCCCGCCGTCCATACCGTCCATACCGTCCATATTGTCCACCCCATCCCCTCCCTCGCCACATTCCGCAACTATATTGAGACCGCTTCCCCTCGCCGCCCTGCCGGCGGCATCCCGTCATCGGTGAACAGCGAAAGGGCCTTCCCATGTCAGTGCGTGTTGATGCCGACATTCCCGGCGGCAATATCATCGTCGAGTCCATTCAAGATCGCGACATTGTTCTTCGCAAAGACCTCCGCGATACCCGAGGCCAATGGTTCTACTGGAAATTCCGGGCGCGTTTTGACGCCGTTGGCGACTACCAATTCCGCATCGGTGAAGGGCCGTCCATTGGCCCGCGCGGTCCCGCCGTCAGCGCCGACCAGGGGCTGAGCTGGGACTTCCTCGGTCGCGATTGCGTGAACTACCAAGACGAATCCTTCGTCTATCACTGCGCCGACGCGCCGCAGGAACGGCTCTTCTGCGTCTGCATTCCCTATCTGCAAAGTGACCTTGAGCGCTTTCTGCAAACGCAGCCAGCTGGCGCCATCCGCAGCGACACGCTCTGCCGCACCCGCCAGGGTCGCGCCGTTGAGCTGCTGAGCATCGGCAATCCTGCCGCTGCCAAGCGCCTGCTGCTGACCTGCCGTCACCATGCCAATGAGTCCATGGCCAACTTCGTCATCGAAGGCATCATCAGCGAATTCCTGGCCCAGCCCGAGCTCTACCGCGATATTTTCACCCGCATTGTGCCCTTCGTGGACAAGGACGGCGTCGAGAATGGCGATCAAGGCAAAAATCGCTGGCCGCATGACCACAATCGCGATTACGGCCCACTGACCGTCCACATCGAAACTCGGGCCATCATGGCCCTGGTAAAACGTGAACAGCCGCAGCTGATCATTGATCTGCACTGCCCCTGGCTGCGCGGCAATAGCAACGAAGTGATCTACTTCGTCGGCAAAAACAATCCCCGCCTACAAGCCGGCATTGACCGCTTCTCACAACTCCTCAGCGAAGAAGCGCCGCCGCACGCGCCGCATTTCCCCAGCGACAACATCCCTTTCGGCTCCGGCTGGAATACCGCCAGCAATTACGCCCAAGGCAAGGGCTTCTCCCTCTGGGCCGGCGAAAACCCCTGGGAACCCTACAGCATGTCCGTGGAAATACCCTTCGCCACCGCCAGCGGCCAATCCTTTGATAGCGTCGGCGCGCGAGACCTCGGCCGGGCCCTCGCCCGCTGCTGCAAGCGCTTTCTAAGCGCCGCTAAGGCCTAGTGGAACCGGTCAGGACCCATTGATAACCGTTGTTTCTGTCAGCTGCTATGGACAGTATGGACAATATGGACAGTATGGACGGCGGGCAGGCAGGTGTTGTCGTCCATCGTGTCCATAATGTCCATGTTGCGCCGTAGGCGCTTAACCATGCTTAACCCC
>JAAZKQ010000382.1 GCA_012799755.1 Lentisphaerota bacterium
ATTTTCCCGCCATTGGCCGACATGATCATGCTCACTGCGGATGTAATCGCAAATACCATCATGAGTGCGTAGAAAGCCGGCGTTTGCTTCAACACCCACTCCGCCCAGGACTGAGCATAGGCCGCCAACAGCCCCCCGCATATGGCAGAGGGCAGATAATTGATGTTTGTCCGATAGGTCCGAAACCAATTCACCAGACTGAGCAGGAAGAAACCGATAAAACACAGCAACAAGAAACCAAAGCCGACCCAGCCGCATTCGGCAGCCACCATCAGGTAGATGGTCTCGACCAAGCTGTCCTTGTAATCCTCATCGTATTCGAGTTCCTCGCGGTCCTTGGCATAATCGAAAGGAGGATTGATCTTGAGCCCCCAGTTGTTAATGCCCACCCCGATAAACTTTTTGTCATTGGCCATGTTAAAGGCTGCTTGGGCCAGACGCACACGCATGTCCTTTGATGACTCCGGCGCCCGTTCAAAGCGCAGGATGATTCGCGGGGACATTTTCACCAAACCCAAAGTTGCGCAAATGCCGACAAACAACAAAATCTGCAGCTTGCGCTTGGAGATGCGATGACCCAGCGATAGCAACAGCGCCACCGCGCAACCGAGAGGATAAGATACGATCGCCCCCCTGGAAAAAGTGAAGAATGCTATGGCGCCGCTGAATAAAAAAGCAGCGCCGTAAAATATGTTGTTCCACCGCGTCGCATTGTGTTCATTCAGCCAACGTGTCAAAAACAAGGGGCCGATGATCGCCATGTACAACCCCGTCGTATTCTGGTGAGCGAAAATGCTCGGCGTCTGAAAATACCCCAGGATATACTTCTGGCGGATGACAACGACAAAGGCCCAGATCACCACCGCGCCCATGCCTTTCAGAATAGGCTCAATATCACGGGTGAGATACAGATAATTGGCCAGCGCCAGAAAGCATAGCCACATCATCAGCATCTTCCACAACTCAAAAAAAGAATACAGCTGACTGGCAGCGTTGAACAGTGAGAGCGAACTCCAGAAAAAATATAGCAGGTAGAGCCAGCTCCCATGCGGCAATAAACGGAAACGAAAACGGTAAATCAACAACAGCGCCAGCAAAAGAGACCACATGAGCATGTCCGTAGCGGTAATTTCCATGCCACGCGCAGTCCCTCGGTACTCCTCCGCCGGGAAAAAATTCAGTGACAGATAGTAGTGCTCAAAGCTCAGAAAAACAGCAACGAAAGCAAGCCAGCGTAGTACGGGACGCTTGGCGTACGCCAGTCCTGCCAGTGTTGGTACGCCCACAACGAGCGCAACGCCAAACACAATGTATTTCAGGATATCCATCTGTACTTGCGTTCGTATCCTGTTGCTGAGCCTCGTTATCCGCCTCCCGAACAGGCTCTTGGTCGGTGGCTTGTGCGTCGGCCTCGTCTGAACCGATCAGCCACGGCCTTCCACAGCCTCATGACCAAAAGATGGCAGCGAGGAGAACATTACCCAGCATCAACTGTTTCAGACCTCAATCGCGACCTTCCCACCACGCGAGCGGGCTGAGCAGGGCGTTAAGCAGCTGCGCTGTCGGCATGAGCTTGCGCACAAAGACGTTGTAAGCAGACAGCTTGTCCTTCGGCACGAAGACAATATCACCCGGCAGCAGGGAGGCATTGGGCACCGTGCCGCGAAAAATACCATCAACGTTGACTTTGTAATAGTTGATGCCATCCACATCCCGACGAATCACCACAGCATCGTGATAATATTCCTCTTTGAGCCCTCGCGCATTGGTAATCGCCTCAATCAACCCCATGTTTTCATACCAAATCAGGAAGCAAGGTACATAAACCTCACCCAGCACACTCACCAGCTTGTCGGCCCGGCTTGAGATATACACGTAATCGCCGGGCTGAACCTCGATGTTGTGCAAGGGATCGGTTGTCTGCAACGCGCGATTAAAATCAATCGGTATAGTCCGGTCGCCACGGATATAAATCGAGGTGCTGAAATCGGCCACTTCAAAGCCGCGGCCTTCAAACAACTCCGTCGGCGTACCCCGCGCCATCGCCAGCAAGTCCCGCAGCCGAGTACCTTTGCTCACTGGGTAGAGGCCGGGGTTGTTTACCTTGCCCGCGATCGTCGCGCTTTGACTGGCAATGGTGACGATGAACATGGCAACCTTCGGATATTTGATATAATGCTGGTAGCCATGCTCCAACTCCGCCGTAGCCTCCCTCAAGGTCATGCCGCCGACTTTTACCGGACCAAGCAAGGTCACTGAGATTTCGCCATCAGGTGACACCCTCACATCACTGGTTGACAAATCATCATAGCCATACACCGATACACGGTAGACATCATCGGGGTTGATGCGATATTCCGGATAAGGCTGTTGGGATATCTCTTCCAACAACTTCAGCCGTTCTGCCACTTCCTGCTCAGAACGCGGCGCCATTTCCGCAATGGTCGGCAAGGGCACCATCTCGTCATATTCCTTGTTGATCTTGCAGCCGCCAAGCATCACCAGAAGCAGCGGCAACAACAGCCGGGGCAGAGAAAACATCCGCGTTTGTGTGTACTTCGTCATTCTTCAGCCTCTATACTCAGTCACAGACATTAGCCACGGCGCACGACCGGCCGCAGGCATACGATCTCACCTTTATCGCCCACCCCGGTGACCGAAAAACACCGTCCACAAGAAACTTGGAACCCGCGCCATCCTATCTTATGCCGGCTGCTCACAGCGTCACTGCCCCAATGAGTTCGCGATGACTATCCTGTGAAAAAGCGCTTCAGCGATCAGTCTTCTCACCCCTGAAAACACGCCAATACTTTTTCTTCACGCCAGTCAGTACGCCGCCAACTGGAAAGTCGCTGAGCCGCTCGTCACTGAGCAGACGGCGTAACGACATCTTCTTCTCAACATCGAAAGACGCCAAAACAACCGTATAGTCAACCATACGGCAAAATTGCTCGGAAAGAGTCCCAGCCGACAGATTGGGCATTTCCCGTTCAACCACCACCACGCCATACTGTTTCTCAAGTTCAGTCAGATCGGCATTGAGCAACTCCCATTCCGCCGGCGTCAACACCAGGGGATTCTCACAGTAAAAGCACCCGTGATTGCCGAATTTCTCAATAGCGACCATACCCTCATCGGGAATCCGCTCCCCGCCCCGTTCTGTATTTTCCTCCCTTGTCCCGCGCGCTGACAAGGGCAGGCATTTCAGCCAAAAAACCTGTAAGCCGTTCGTGCCAAAATTCATGTTCCAACTCGCTCGCAACTGATCAATCATGGGATTCGGCGACATCTGGCAGAGGAAAATCCGTCGCCCGTCGCCAAGGCGCATACGCATCTGGATGAACACCTTATGCAACGCCGCATCCAGCACATACGAGCTCACACCGCTGCTCTCGGGCAACATGCCCAACTCGTCTATATTGCCCACGTAATAGAAGTCACGCGGACTCTTGAGGGTGCCGAAGATAACCTCGTGCCCCACCAACAAAACGATCAGCAAAAAGACCACTGAGCCGGCGCCGGTCAACGACAGCACCAAGCTCCTTCCGGTGTTCATGAACGGCGCGCGCATCACTGCCGGCGTATCCAGTATGGACAAATCCGGTACCGCCGAGTTGAGCAATAACTCCATGTCGTTGATCGTGCCATCAAGTTGGGTAATACTCTGGGTAATGGACATCATCTTGCGCTGCACTTCCTGATAACCGGCAGACAGGTCTTGCTGCCGCTTGGCCACCTTGTGCAATTCACCCAAACGCGCCTTCTCCACTTCAATACGTTTCATCAAAGCAACCCGCTCAATTTGTGCTTGCAGCAGGCGTTCCTCCAAGTGGGTATATACCGTATTAATGGTGAAGACCTCCTCGTCAATCCCCCTTGGTTTACGCGCGATCTCATCAAACAGCCGCTGCCGACCTTCAATCTCATCCTGGATAATCCGTATCTGCGGGTTGTTTTCGGTATACTGCTGCTGCATCGTCACTAAACGCCCACGCAAGTGGCTGAGCTCGGCGTCGCTGCTGCCCATGACACGACTCAGCAGCCGGACCTCCTTCTCAACGCCGGTCATGGTCTTTGCCGTCTCTTCACAGATCATGCCAAGGCGACTCACCTCGGCCTCATCGTTCGCCAGTTGCCTCATCAAGAGGCTAATTTCCTCACCGAGGCGTTCCATCTCCTTATCTGGCTGCAGAAAGCTGCCGGGCAAGGAGAAGTTGGCCAAGGATTTTTCCAGTTCATAGAGTGAATCTTGCATGCGCAAACGCCGCTGTCGCCGTTCCATCAGCATGCCTTGGAGAGTGCCGTTCTGCAATTCAATGTAGGCATTGAGCCCTTCCTCAGCCACGGCGTTGGCCAGTGCGGCAGCCATCTCAGGGCTGTTGTAGTAAGCCCGCACAGTAATAATGCTCGGACGATTCCTATCCAGCTCAACCCCTATTAGGCCGCCTTGAATCGCCATCTGTTCACCGGACAATTGCAGCCGCTCCCCTGCCTTGCGCACTTGCGTGCTGTTGCCGATAATCTCGGCAATGACCTTGGTGTCAATCTGCTTGTAGAAACTCGGTACGCTCTCAGAACGGATCTGGTGAAACAGCTTGACCTCAGCCCGCCACCGGCGTACGGAATGGAGGCTCAAGAGTTTCACCACCACCAGACCGCCCAAGGCGACGGAGATAAATAACACCACTAACAGCATCGCCCAGCGCTTCAGCAGCAAAGCTGGCACCCGCCAATCGAAACGCCACAACGTATCTAGACTGGAAGAGTCGTGGACTGCAATATCGTTGGTAACAAATTGGTCCATAATATCCGCTTGCTGCCCTAGCTAACAACCCCTTTTCCTCACGCGCGATGCCCGCGCAAACAAAGATCCACAAATATATAGTGAACTCCTTGTTTTTCTACCACATGCAAACACAAATTATCTCCCAAAAGGTAATCGGTCACCGATTGATAACCGTTGTTTCTATCAGCTGCTATGGACAATATGGACAGTATGGACGGCGGGGCAGGTGTTGTCGTCCATCGTGTCCATCGTGTCCATAATGTCCATGTAGCGCCGTAGGCGCTTCTTTGGTTTAGCTTTTGTGCATTTTTTTACTAGTTTAAAATTTGACAAGTTTAAAAACCTAGTTATATTACTAGGTTTTTTTATTATGGAGGAGGCGTGCAACCACAACAAAGCAAAGGACCTCAGGCGTATGGGTTACCCAACCAAGATTCAGTACATCAAACGCAAGAGCGGCAACGACCAATACTACGTCAATCTTCCC
>JAAZKQ010000383.1 GCA_012799755.1 Lentisphaerota bacterium
CTGCCATTTTCTACCGTGACAAGGTATTTCTCGTTTTCAGCAAAGTTTGCAGTGACCTTGCCGTCAGCGGTCAGGGTAACAGTGGTATTCGCCTTGTTCGGCTCGGCGACCGTGGCGCCGCCCGTCGCCGTCCAGTTGACGAAATACCGGTTGGCGGCAGGCGTCGCCGTGATGGCTTGCGGCACGTTCAGCGGAACTTCATGCGCGCCCTCAGCCGGCGTGACCGCGCCCTCGCCAACCTTCGCCATGGTCAGGGTGGCATGCGTGGTACGGTAGTTAGCAGTGACCGTGACCGCCTTGGCAGGCATGACGAAAGTTGTGGTTGTTGCGTTGGCCTTGGCAAAAGTCACGCCGTCAGTGCTGGTCCAACCGCTAAACTCCTTCCCGACCGGCGCCGCATCGGCGATGATCTCGACCGTCGCGCCGGCATAATAGCTGCCGGAGCCACTGCCACTTTCCACCGTAACAAGGTATTTCGCGTCTTCAGCAAAGTTCGCAGTGACCTTGCCGTCAGCGGTCAGGGTAACAGTGGTATTCGCCTTGCTCGGCTCCGCGACCGTGGCGCCGCCCGTCGCCGTCCAGTTGACGAAATACCGGTTGGCCGGCGGCTCATCGGCCTTGATGGGAACCGTCTCTCCGACATAATAACTACCGGAACCACTGCCTCCACTTACCGTCAGCTGGCATTTTCTGTTTTCCGCAAAGTGAGCGGTTACGGTGGCGTCTTTGCTCAGCTTGACAGTCGTATTCGCCTTGTTCGGCTCCGCGACCGTAGCGCCGTCTGTCGCCGCCCACTCGACAAAATGCCGGTTGGCGGCAGGCGTCGCCGTGATGGCTTGCGGTTCATTCAACGCAATTTCATGTGCGCCCTCCGCCGGCGTGACCGCGCCCTCGCCAACCTTCGCCATGGTCAAGGTGGCGGTTGGCGTATCAGTGTCGCGGTAGTTCGCAGTGACGGTGACCGCATTCTCCGGCATGACGAAGGTCGTGGTCGCTGCGGTCGCATCCGCAAAGGTCACGTCGTCGTCATCGGCGGCAACAGTACTCGTCCATTTGTCGAACTCCTTCCCGGCCGGTGCCGCATCGGCGATGATCGTGACCGTCACGTCGGATACATAATTGCCGGAACTCTGGCCGCCTTCCAACGTGCCGTTGATCACCGCGACAAGGTATTTTTCTTCTTCCACAAAGCATGCAGTGACCTTGCCGTCTGCGGTCAGGGTGACAGTTGTCTCCTCCGTAGTCGCATCCGCGACCGTGGCGCCACCCTCCACCTCCCACCCGTCGAAATACCAACCGGCGGCAGCCTCGGCTTTAATGGCCGTCGCTTCATCCCGCTTGACTTCATACGTGCCCTCCAACGGTGTAATTCTGCCCTCGCCCTCCTTCGCCATGGTCAGGGTGACGGTTTGTTCTGGATCGCCGATATTGATAGTCACAGAAGGAGTAAGTGCATCAAAGAGATGTCCTTTAGGAAGGGTTGATGCAGTAACGTTGAGACGGGTAACCCCTGGTTCAAGTAGCTTGAATTTTATTTGATAGATAACGGTTGGTCGCTCAGCACCCAGAAGCCAATCATCAGCATAGGGATTAACCCAGGTTATCTGATAATACTTGTCTGTGTCAGGATCATCATCTTTATCATTACTGACATCGCCTTCATTGGCCTCATAATCAAGTCCTCCGGTAACGTTATCTTCCGCAACAACTGTAGCTTCGTCGACACCCATACACTTCAACTTACTGGAATCAAAATGAAGCCGCATCCCAAATACATTTGGAGCCGACATCATTTCTTTTGGATCTAATGGATCTGTGGTGTAGTTAACACTGAAGGTAACTACCTCCCCAGGGGCAGCGTTAACTAAGTCAGGAGTTATAGTGACTTTATGCAGTGGAGCATTTTCTTCACCACGAGTGTCACCTCTCATCTCTCCCCGCGTGCTCTGTGGTAGCGATTTTTCTATGAATGCAACAATCTCCTCTGGCGTCTTCCTCTTAGCCTTAGCCGAATTTATCGCCCCTCTGGTTAGAGCTTCTCTTCTAATATTACAGAGATAGCGCATAAGAAGCATCCCATCTCCATACACCGTCGTCTCTCCGTCCCCGTCAATGTCAGATATTTCCGATGCCTCCCATGCTTTGAGATAACCGCTCAGTTGAGCGATTGTTGTTCTTGGGGCATTTGTTATCCCCAACCCCTTGGCAAGATCATCTTCAGGGAAGCCAAGCAGGTATCGGATAATTAGAATTCCATCAGGCGACGCAAAGCATTCACCGTCACCATCTATGTCATGAGTGGTGTTTTGGATCGTAACGGTTGTAGATATTCCCTGGAATGAATATTCAGGCTGCTCGCTAACGCAAGTATAATGAACTCTAGTCGTTTCCCCCTCCTTGACATTTTGTTGAACGGCAAACTCTGCTGTGCATAAAATCTTCGGCAATGCTTCGTTCGGCCAATTCCCATTTATATCAAACCATTGAATTTGAATATATTTATCAGTTGCCGGATCATTGTCGCACTTGGTGCTAGTCTCGGACTCCATAAAGTAGTACTGCGAAGGCGAAAGCTCCATGATTTTTCTAAGAAAAATATTGCTAAGGCCTTTGAATGTGAGTTTGCTGGAATCGTAGTGAATCCGTATTGAGACGCCGCCCAGCTTATTATTGCCATCTGTGGAGACGTTGTAGCTAATAGGCCAAGACACGGTCGAAGAGGCAGACGCTATCGAATCCATACCAGAAATGATCTGTTTTTTCCCGCCCACGTCGTAGGTATAGTCATCCGCTGCGGTATTTGCCGAGGTTCCGGCTTTGGTGGTGACCGAGACATCAACCTTCTCACCTGCCGTTCCGGCCGGGACGGTAACCGTGATCTTGGTCGAGGAATTCACCGTGTAATCACTGGGTGGCAGCGTGATTCCACCGAACTTGACAGCGGTAACATTGGTGAAGTTGCTGCCGGTAATCACAAAGCTGTTGCCGCCACCAGCCGGACCATGCGTGGGATTCAGCGAGGTGATAGTCGGAGGAGTTATTGGTTCGGCAACAGTCGTCACACTGAAGGTATCGGAGACGCCGCCGATGGTCAGGGTGGTATCCGTTCTGGTAGCATAGTTTCCAGAAGATTTCTGGCGAACTTTCACCTTGTCATTATTGTTAACCGTCCCTGCGCCTGAGGTCCACGCTCCATTGTTAATTTGATATTGCCCAGAATTCCCGGAGATGGAAATTGGCGATGGGGCATTGATGCCCAAAACGGTAATGGTGTTAGATGTGCATACGGTGCTGCGATCAACATTTATCTGATCTTCGAAAGTAAATGGATCGGGTATTGTATCTTCAATTACTTCTTCTTTTATTGTGACCCAGGAACCCGATGACCATTCGCTGGATGAGTTATTTTCACATTTTGCCTGTGCCTTGACCATGAACTCGCCAACATTATTATATGTATGCGATTGTGTTGCTGAACCCCAGTTGGAATTCCCCGAACCGTCTCCCCAGTCAAAACGGTATTGGAGGGAATGTCCATTGGAGCAGGCGGAACCTTTGGCAGTGAACTCAAGGCTTTGTCTAATTAAGCCGGAAGTCGGTCCGGTTGGTGCATTGGGTTTGGTAACAGTGCAAGGAGGTCCACCGTCAGTCGTTGTTGCCCAGAGGCTGATATTGTTATAAGGGCCTTGAGCCTTGATGAAGTATTTTCCGGCAAGTGGATTGTCTATCTTAACATGACCGCTTGTCTTGGGGAAATAATACTGGTAATTATCTGGTCCCGGACGTCCACTGCGAGATACATAAAGATCAACGACAGAACCTCGGAGTTGATTGGTGCCTAAACTCAGGCTGGCCGTATTTTCCGGCACGTTGACATAGAATAAATGACCCTGATTTTTATTGCTCTTATTGCAGTTCAAGGGAGAAGCAGTACTTCCTTGATTGTCAAGATAAATAAAACCATCATCGTAGGTCAAACGGCGGAAATACTTGTTGTCATGGCCGGAAACCAGGTAATTGACAATGGAGCTGGCAAGGTCGCTGATATGCTTGCCTTGTGGATCAGCATTCAGTGCATCCTGTACAACCTTTTTATTGATTTCAACAGCCACAAGTCCCTTGGCATTTGCAACATCAACATTGACTGCGAAGCTTGTGGTGAATTGCAAGGTCGGCTTTTTCCAGCCAATTCCCGGATCATATTTCATGCCGGAAAATGTAATGAAAGGCAAGTTCACCCCTCCCAAAGTGATTTCTTTCCTGTCATCCGCCAAAGCTTGTTCGCCAAATTTGAACTCATGAACAGCTATTCCCATATCAATGCCGAATGATGCACGTGTACCCGGAATCGGAGTGGAGAGGCTGACGCCAGCGTCCACCCATACGGTAACCCATTGTTCGCCATCACCATCGCCGTTGCCTTCGGGGGTGACATTGAAAAGATCGGCCAAGTCAATGAGGATTGCACCTTCACCACCTAATGAAACGCCAGTTGTTCCAAGGGGGCCTGATGCCTCGGCTTTCACAAAAAGCAACAATTTTTCGCACATGCTGTCTGGAGAACCGCGATACCTCTGTGCCATATCACCAAATGCCAAGTCATGCTCACGGTCAAAAATGAATTTACCAACTATAGACCTTAGCTGATCAACAAGCGGTCCAGCCGGGTCTTCATAGTCAGGCAAGGTAAAGCCAACACCTGGGGCGCTATCGTATGCCACTCCTGAAATAGGAAGCATCTTGTGCGAGCCTTTATCATAGCCCTCCCAAACGGCAGTAACCGCTTCATAGGTGCCAGGCGGCAGTGAAGGAGGAATAGTGAAGGAAAAGACGAGGCGATAGGTTTTATTCGGTTGCAGCACTGGTGTCTTCTGCGGCATAATATCAAACCAGCCAACTGGCCATCCCCCCGCATTGGGCTCAATGAAGCTAAGTCCAACCCAGAACTCGCGTGCCTTCGTGCCAGTGTTTTCAATAACGACTATTGCCTCTTGCACCGATTCGCGAGCCTTATTGCCGCTTGGCGGATAAAACTCCCTGATTTTCGCTGCGTAATCAGGAGGGGAGGCCACAGTCACGACTGGCCTGTCGGTCCAACTTGCATTCTCAATGGTGTACCACTGGTCGTTATCCTGCGCTTCGAGAACAAACTTGCCATAGTACGCACCCGCAGAAGGAGCGTTGTGAGGACCAAATGTGAAGGTCGCTGTGCCTTTGGAGGCAATGCTGGTTGTTTGTGCAGATGGAGCAAAATCCGCGCCGCCTTTTTTGTCTTGATCGACGCTAAATGTAACACGTACCTTGCGTGCCACCTCGCTCTCGTTTTTAACAGCTACCCTGTAGGTCAGCGCCTTGGTCGTGTAAGGCACCGCATGTCCAGTGACTTCCGTGCCGGTATCATCAAGAACCTTGATGCCAGCAATGCCGTCAGCTGCCGCTGCTGGCTTGCGATATACCTGCAGATCGTCGTTTGATAATCTGGAAACCCTACCGTTTGAAACTGTGAACTCAAATTCGGGAGGATTTTTGTCAAAGCCAGCCACGATGTCATTTTCCCAGACCGTTTTCCACTCATACTTGACATACTGCTTGCCCCCGTCTCCATAAACCGTACCGGTGAATGGGCCATATTCAGCGCGAGTCAGTCGGTCTGACTCGCGAATGCGAAATTCGAACTGGTCACCCGTGTTGAATCCCTCAACCTCAGCGCAAGCAGTTGCCTTGGTTCCCTCCATCACATCAGTAGGATCCCACCAGTAGGCGGAGATAATCCGCTGATAGGTGCCCGTACATGGGATGCTGACGTTTGATGGAACAGAGACATTGGTAATATCAGCTGGTTTGGCACCTGAGCCGGATGGCGAATTCCAACCGGAGGGCATATTGAAAGTAACGGTGTAATCGCCGGCCGGAACATCTACAACCGCGCCACTTTCCTGCCAGCCAGTGTCATGCTTGGAATTGGTCGCTTTCCATTTTGCTCCAGCGTTTACCGCTGATGCAGGGGTGATGGCAACCCTGATACTGCCAGTAGGGTTGACTATTTTGAATTTCCATTCGTCTGACCACTCTCCCCAGTTTCCTGCGGCATCCTTGGCTCGAACCCGCCAATACCACCAATCATCGTAGGATAAATCTTCGCGTATTTGGTAGTAACTTGATGATGAGTTAACTTTTCTTTCGTCATTCCAGGCTGCTGTTTCATAAATAATCTCATACTCTACAACCCCAGACAGATTGTCGGAAGTGTTCTTCCAGTCAAGTTCTGGCCTTCTGGTATCGATGCTTGAACTATTTTTTGGCCATACGAGGACCGGTTTGTCAGGCTTAGTTCTGTCAATTTTAAACGGACCACGGTGGGCTGTATCATTGGCAAGATTACCCGATGCATCCTGATATCGAATGTGAAAATACCACTTTCCATCTGCAAGCGAGTCACTAGTCTGATTGTGGGAGCCAGATGTATTTGATATATAAGAATCATTTGTGGAAACCGAAGACGAACTGCTAGTCGTCCACGAATAGTAGTATCCTTTTAATGCAACATTATCAGAAGCGCCGGACCAACTAACATATGCTTTATTATCTTTTCGCCATTCGTTGACTGAATCCCCACTCCATCTCGTTGGATTTGATGGTGGAGTTGTATCTCCCTTAACTGTGACACACCATTGATGAGTCTCCTTCCACCAAAAGTCTTGCAAGGCATAATTGCGTGTCATTATTTCTCCGCGAACCCAATAAGTACCCACTGAATAATACGTTCGAGTAACTTTTGGATTCCGATACCCGTTGCCCATATTTGAAGAATCACTTTTAATAAAACCTTTTTCACCTTCTATATCTTGAGTTGAATACCAATCTGTGCGAAATGAGTTTAAACTATTACCAAAAACACCATTTATGAGGAATGTGCATGTTATACTGCCATCACTTCCCAAATAGAGCGTTATATCTTCGTATTTACTACTACCGAATGGTTGCTTTACTTCCTCCGCATGAGCCTTAGAGGCAAAAATGAATAGAGAACAGATAGCTAGTAAAAGTTGAATTATAGCTGTTGTACTACCACCGAGTTTCCTCCTAAGATAACGCAATTTACTTTTGTTTTGTCGTGCGTTCATTTCCGTTCCCTTTCATGTTTGGTTAATACTCAACTCTTTCACAAAACCCAAAAGTTGTTGCAACGCATGTTGAAAGCCAAGGTGCGATCCACATTCAACAGCTCGGGGAGAGTCATTGTCCAGAGTTGTTGCACCTTCGCCGACTCCTCCGACGGGGTTGTGGCGGCGGGAGAAGTAGGATCATTCGGGGTATGGGCGTCGTGCGGGGGCGTCGTCTTGGCGATTGTCGGCGGGGCTTCGCCAAGCGGCCGTATAGCGGGCAGCGCGGCGGTGGACTGCATTACGGCGGGCTGCGCCGAGCCGTCCTGCATAGTCGTCATACCGGCAAAGCAGCGGCCGAGCAGGAGCAGCAGTACGCAGCAGGTGACCAGCAGCGCAAGGAGTTTTTTGTGATACGCATGTCTTTTCGCCATGGCTCTTTCCCCGCGGCATGCGAAAAAAACGAAACTATCAACAACGGCTCAACGTGCAAAGAACGGTGTCCAGGCCTTTCTTGCTCTTGCCTGGGCAGGGCAAACAAACTCCAAGGGGCGGCGGCACCGGAGGCGCTGGCCGCCCTCACAAATCGTGCATTATTTTATCTTTTCGTGCATTTTTTAGGGGCGATTCGTCAACATGCTTGTCAATGTAGTCAAGCAGCGCGCGGCTCGTCACGCCCATGACGCTAAGACCCTCTTTATCAGCATGTTCTGATATTTTATCGTAAATATCCTCTGGAATGGGGACGACCTTGACCACCCGTTCAGATTCAGACTTTTGCATACGCCGTCCTCTTTTTGTCGCCAAAGATGCACTAAAAATAGTGCACTATGCACGGTCTGCAAGGAGTTTTTTGCAATTTTTTTTCGAGGTGGGCAATTCTTGTCGCAGCGCAGGCATGACTGCCTCTGTTTGAGCAGACGGCTCAGGCGGCGTGAATGGCCACACAGCGGCGGCGGATCCGGCGATTTGATCAGTTTGATCAGGCAGATCAGGCAGATCAGGCAGATCAGCGGACGGATCAGGCGGATCGGTCTGATCCGTCTGATCCGGCCGCGAGAAAAAACCTCCCGCGCAATCTGCGGACAGGAAGGGCAAACACACAAGCGCTCCCTGCGCCAAACAGCCCACCCTGAAAATAATCTGCGACAATCTGCGCAATCTGCGGATAAAAACCTCCCGCGCAATCCGCGGACAGGAAGGGCAAACACACAAGCGCTCCCTGCGCCAGCAGTCCACCCTGAAAATAATCTGCGGAAATCTGCGAAATCTGCGGATAAAAACAGGACGGACGCCTGGGGTCGCTCCTACGGGTCCATCTTGAAATTATCGCCTGTGACGATACGGTATGAGGCCGTAACTCACTTATTATGTAAGGGTTGTAATTCCACCCGGCTTATTTTCAGCATGGAACATGACTTATCGTATTTCACCACAAGTGATTGCGCTGCTTAAGCAAGAGCTGGCACGTTGCAACAACAACACGGCCGCCTTGGCGCGAAAGATAGGCATCAACCCGAGCTACATATTCAAGTATATCAATGGTACGGTCAAGAGTGTCCAAGCCGGCACTTGGTTGAAGCTGTGCCGTTATTTTCCCGAGTTGGACGAGCGCCCCATGCTTTTCCGGGGCAATACCGGGCCGGTTACGGGCACTCTCAGGCAGGTACCGGTCATCAGCTCCGCAAGCGCTGCGGAGGCCTGCCGCCACTATTACTTACCGATTGCCGAGTACGCGCTTGACCATCCCGAGCAGATGGTGTCGTTTTCGCTGGGTCAGGCGGGCGACTTTGCCATACAAGTCACCGGCGATTCCATGGCGCCGAGCTATCCCGAGGGGACGATCCTCCTCGTGCGGCCCAATGTCCGGCTGGCCAATGGCGATCCGGTGGTGGCCATTCTTGCCAATGGCGAAGTGGTCTTCAAGATTTTTGTCGAAGGCAAGACCAAGATCACCTTGGCCAGCGTCAGCGGCGACGACGGTCGGACATACCAGTTTGCCAAGACTGACAGCAGGGCCGTATGGGCGCTCTACAAGGTGATTCAGTCCATGCGGGACGAAGCGGCCATCAACGAGGCCATGAAGAGCCAGGGCGTAGCGCAATCCTGGGAAAAATTTGCGCTTGAGTAGGCGGGGTTTGCGGGAGGGCGCCGCGGCGTGGATCGGCAGCGCCGCGCACATTGCCGCACGCAAGCGTGCGGCCACGGGACGACGAAAAAAACACCGGCGGCAATCTGCGCCAATCGGCGCAATCTGCGGATAAAAACCTTCACGCCTGCGCGTGAGACACACAGCAATCTGCGGGAAGCTACCCCAATCGGCGAAAAAGGCTGGCGTCGTGAATGGCCGCGCAGCGGCAAGACAGGCCGCCATAATCTGCGATAATCTGCGTAATCTGCGGATAAAAAAACCTTCGCGCCTGCGTGTGAAACACACAGCAATCTGCGGAATCTGCGGATAAAAAAAAGCAGTACTGCGGGCCGTGTGAGAGCCCGCAGCACTGCCAGTAGTCAGTGTCCCAACGCGGGATTGTTATCAGACGCCGAGGGCGCTGACGCGTTGGAGTTCGCCGAGGCTGCGGTTGGTGCTGGGCGTGTAGCCCTTGAGGGGCATGATGCGCTCATGGATGGAGTCAAGAATCCAGCTGCTTTGCGGGAAGTACTTGCTTTCGAGTTCCGCGGCTGGGCTGACCCAGTTATGGGCGCCGATGACAACCGGCGGCGCATCAAGATAATCGAAGCAGAACTGCGTGATATTGGCGGCGATATTGTGCATGACATTGCCGCGCTCAACGGCCTCGTTGACAAGGACGACCTTGCCGGTCTTCTTGACCGACTCAATGATCTTGTCGTACTTGAGGGGATTGACGCTGCGCAAGTCAATGACTTCGGCGCTGATGCCGTAGTCGGCGGCAAGCGTATCGGCGGCCTTGAGGGCCTTGAAGAGGGCCGGCCCGAAGGTGATGATGCTCAGGTCTTTGCCGGCGCGTTTGACATCGGGCTCGCCAATTTCAATTTCGTAGTAGCCTTCCGGCACGCCGCCCTGATGGAACATCTCGCCATTGCCGTAGAGCTGCTGGCTTTCGAGGAAGACGACGGGGTCGGAGCCGGCCAGGGCGCTATTGAGCAGGCCCTTGGCGTCGTAAGGCGTGACGGGATAGACGACCTTCAGGCCGGGAATGTGGTTGACCATGGCGCTCCAGTCCTGCGAGTGCTGGGCGCCGTACTTGAAGCCGACGGAAATGCGCAAAACAACGGGCATCTTGAGGATGCCGCCGGACATGGCCTGCCATTTGGAGAGCTGGTTGAAGACCTCGTCGCCCGCGCGACCGAGGAAGTCGCAGTACATCAACTCGGCAACGACGCGACCGCCGCAGAGAGCGTAGCCAACGGCGGCGCCGACGATGGCGGCCTCGGAGATGGGCGAATTGAAGAGGCGGTGGTAGGGCAACAGCTCAGTGAGACCGCGGTAACAGGCGAAGGCGCCGCCCCAATCGCGGTTCTCTTCACCGAAGGCGATCATGGTCGGGTCAATGCTGTAGCGATGGACCATGGCTTCGAAGACCGCGTCGTTGAAGTTATACAGCTTCATTTTCGGCACGGGCTTGCCGTCTTTTTCAAAGAAGCGCTCCTTGGCCTGGATGCGCTTGTACTGCTCGTTGTCTTCGAGCTTCTGCAGAAACTCGGGCTCGCGGTCGTCGAACTTCTCAATTTTCTGGTTGGAGAAAGTGACGGTTTCGATGAACTTGGAGTCCATGGTCTCGTAGGGAGAGATGTCCTTGTCAATGGCGAGTTTGAACATCTCGAAGACGAGGTTCTGGACGCTGTTGCTGACCTTGTCGAGCTCGGCTTGGGAGACGATTTTGCCGTCAACGATTTTTTTGGCGAAGGCGGGGATGGCATCGGCGGCGATCCAGCGGTCGAGCTCTTCCTTGGTGCGGTAGCTGGAGGCGTCGGAGGGCGAGTGTCCACTGGTGCGGTAGGTCACCACGTCAAGGAGAACCGGCCCGCGACCTTCCTGGAGGATTTGTTTTTTGCGCTGGACGGCGTCAATGACGGCGAGCGGGTCGTAGCCGTTGACGCGTTCAGCGTGCATTTGCTCGGGGTTGACGCCGGCGCCGATGCGGGCGAGGAATTCATAGCCCATGGTTTCGCCGTTGGTCTGGCCGCCCATGCCGTATTGGTTGTTGAAGCAGTTGACCAGCAGCGGCAGGCCGCCGCCGAGTTCCTTGTCCCAGAGAGTGCGATACTGCGCCATGGCGGCGAACATCATGCCTTCCCAGACGGGGCCGCAGCCAAAGGACGCATCGCCGATATTGCAGACGACAATGCCGGGTTTGCGGTTGACGCGCTTGAAGAGCGCGGCGCCCGGGGCGATGGAGCCGGAACCGCCGACGATGGCGTTATTGGGATAGATGCCGAAGGGCGTGAAGAATGCATGCATGGAGCCGCCCCAGCCCTTGTTGAAGCCGGTGGTGCGCGCGAAGATTTCGGCATAGGCGCCGTAGATCAGGAAGTGGCGGGCGAGGTCCTTGACGCTGCCCTTGAAATTCTTTTCGACGACCTTGAGGGTGGCGCCGGCGAAGAACTCGCGCATGGTCTTGTCGAGCACGGCGTCATCGAGTTTGCGGATGGCGGAAAGCCCCTTGGCGAGGATTTCGCTGTGGCTGCGGTGGGAGCCGAAGATGTGGTCGTTGACATCAAGGGCATAAGCTTGGCCGACAGCGGCGCATTCCTGGCCGATGGAGAGGTGGGCGGGCCCGGCGTGGTTGTATTTGACGCCCTGGTACTCGCCTTTGAGTTTGATCTCATTGATGATGGTTTCGAAGGTGCGCAGAACCATCATGTCGTGATAGATGGTGACGAACTCGTCCTTCGTGTAGAGCTTCTTTTCTTCGGCGAGGGACTTGCTGTAGGCGTTGACCGGTATGGGCGTGAAGTCAATCTGGCCTTTGGCGAAGAGTTCTTCCGGGTAGATTTCGAGTGACTTGGTCATGTTCGTCGTTCCTTGGTTATGGTTGATTCGGCAATGGAAAGTGGTCTTATCAGGCGTTGATGACGGTTTCTTTGAGCGCTTCGGAGCAGGTCGGATGGGGGAAGACAATCTGCCGGACGTCTTCGACGCAGAGCTCAAGCTCGACCATGGCAGCGGCGCTGGCGATGAATTCGCCGCAGGCGCCGCCGATCATGTGCACGCCAAGGACCTGGCCGTATTTTTCGCTGACGAGGACTTTGACAGTGCCGGTTTTGCCGGCGTGTTCGACGATGAAGCGGCCGGCGATGGCCATGGGCATGACGGCTTTGCGATAGGCGATGCCCTTTTCTTTGAGCTCGGCTTCGGTGGCGCCGACCTGGGCGACTTCCGGGTGGGTGTAGATCACGGAGGGCACGGCGCTGTAGCGCATGCGGTCGGGTTTCCCGAACATGTTATTGACGGCGACGATGCCTTCGCGGGTGGCGGCGTGGGCAAGGAGACAGCGGCCGGTGACGTCGCCGCAAGCCCAGATGCCCGGGACGTTGGTCTTGCCGAATTCGTCGGTCTTCATGCCGCGGCGGTCGAAGAAGACGCCGCATTCCTCCAGGCCAATGCCTTTGAGGACAGGACTGCGACCGGTGGAATTGAGAATATAGGTGCCGATGACCTTCTGCTCCTTGCCCTCCGGATCGGTGAAGAAGAGGGTGCTGCCCTCAACGCGGGTGACTTTGCAGGACAGATTGAAGGTGACGCCGAGCTTCTTCAGCGCCGTCATCAGGCCCTTGGCAATCTCCTCATCCACTACGGGGGCGATCTTGGGCAGCATTTCAACGACGGTCACCTTGCTGCCGACCGTGGCGAAGAAGGAGGCGAATTCCAGACCGATGACGCCGGCGCCGATGATCACGAGGCTTTCGGGCACGGTATCCAGATTGAGGATGCCGGTGGAGTCCAGCACCTGCGGGTTGTCCCGCAGGCCGGGAATGGGCGGCACCGCCGGCACGGAGCCGGTGGCGACGAGGATGTTCGCGGCCTCGTAAATCTTGCCGTCGGCGCTGACTTTGCCGGGCGCGACGAGCTTGGCCTCGGCCTTGATGACGTCAACTCCGGCGCGTTTGAGCATGCCGGTGACGCCTTTGATGAGGGTGTCAACGACGCTTTTCTTGCGGGCCTGGACAGCGGCCAGGTCAAGGCTGGCTTGGGCGGCGCCGTGGACGCCGTAGAGTTTGGCTTCCTGGCAATCTTCAAAGGCCTTGGCGGAACGCAGGAGGGTCTTGGTCGGGATGCAGCCGACGTTCAGGCAAGTCCCGCCCAGTTCATTCTTTTCGCAGAGGGCGACTTTTTTGCCCAGTTTGGCCGCGTAGGCGGCGGCTTCATAGCCGCCCGGACCAGCGCCGATGACAATGAGATCGTACATGTGAGTGCCTTTCTATGCGTGTTCAGCCGACTGGGGGCATTTTCAACCCGCGATACAGACCAATTCAAAGTTTTCGATGATGCTCCTGAGGGTGTTGAGGAACTGCGCGCCGGGGGCGCCGTCAAGAACCATGTGGTTCATGGTGAGGGAGAACTGCATGAAGTCGCGGTAGCAGATGTCGCCGTTCTTGTCGCGCACAGGACGCAGGAGGGTCTTGCAGACGCCGAGGATGGCGACTTGAGGCGCGCTGATGACAGGCGTGAAGTTGGTAATGCCGAGAGCGCCGAGGTTGCTGACGGTGAAGGTCGCCCCTTGCATCAGGTCGGGGTTGAGATTGCCGGCGTTGGCCTGTTTGGCCAGGGTCTTGACGGTGTTGGACATTTCACCGAGGGACATGGTTTGCGCATTGTGCAGCACCGGCACCATCAGACCGCGCGGCGTGTCGCAGGCAAAACCGATATTGATTGCCGAATGCATGCGCAGGACGTTGTCCCCAAACTCAGCATTGAACTCAGGGTGTTTTTGCAGGGTCTTGATGACCGCGAACATGACCATGTCACCGATATTGATGTTGGCGAGCTTGAGGGCTTCGCCCTGCTCTTTGATGCGCTGGCGCAGGGCCAGCAAGCCGGTGACGTCGGCCTCGGCATTGAGCGTGTACTGAGCCATGCTGCTCAGCGATTCGTGCAGGCGCTTGGCAATGATCTTGCGAATCTGCGGGAAGGGCTTTTCCGTAATCACATCCGCTACAGCGGCAGCGGTCGGCGCGGCGGGAGCGGGTGCGGGTGCAGCCGCAGTGGGTGTGGCGGGCGCGGCGGCGGCCTTGCCCATGTCTTCGGCGCGGATCATGCCGCTGACGCCGGTGCCGGTGGCGGGAGTGGCGACGCCATCAGCGCGCATGGCGGCGGCGGCGGGACTCAGGCGCGCTGCGTTGCGGTAGGCCTCGGCGACGTCTTTCTCCATGATGCGGCCATTGGCGCCACTGCCGTTGATCGCCGGCAGGACGAAGGGGTGCTCGGCGACGAATTTCCTCGCCCGGGGACTGAGCGGCGCGTTCGCGACCGGTGCAGTGGTGGAGGCGGCAACGGGCGCAGCCGGTGCTTCTGTGGGTGTAGCTACCGCAGCTGTGGTGGCGGTTGCTGCTTCGGCGACGGCATCGGCGATGGCAGGGGCACTGCCGCCGGCGGGCGCCAGAGCGCTGACGTCTTCGCCGGGTGTGCCGACGGCGAGGATATTCTGGAGTACCGGCACGAGGTCGCCTTCCTGCCAGAAAAGTGCGAGGACGGTGCCGTCGGCGGTTGCTTCCACTTCAATAGCGGATTTGTCGGTTTCGATATCACAGATGATATCGCCGGTCTTGATGACATCGCCGACTTTTACGCGCCATTTGCTGAGCAGACATTCTTCGACGGAGTTGCCGGCTTTGGGCATGACGATTGCATTGGCCATGGGGTTGCTCCTGGGGGTTGCGTTTATCTAGGGTGCTGTGAATGGTGTTGAAGGGTTTATCGGTTCCTGCGGGTCGTGTCGGCTTTGATTTTGGCGCCGGCGTTTTTGCCGGCGACGATGACGCGGGTCTCGCGCTCTTCAAGTTCCTGGCGCATTTTGGCATCAATGGCGTCGGTGACCAGCACATCGAGGCGC
Source organism: Lentisphaerota bacterium (assembly GCA_012799755.1). Classification (GTDB taxonomy): domain Bacteria; phylum Verrucomicrobiota; class Lentisphaeria; order Oligosphaerales; family Oligosphaeraceae; genus Oligosphaera. The sequence continues at coordinate 15,140 of JAAZKQ010000383.1, forward strand.
CAGTCGGAACCACAGGTGACAAAGGAACTACTGCCGAGTTTGCTGCGGTCAGCAAGGAGGATGACTTGGCGGGCGCGTTCCATGACCTGGGTTTTAGTGTAGGCCTCATTGGCGTCGGTCGTGCTCATGCCGTCGCTGGTAGTGAAGCCCATGGTGCCCATGAAGGCCTTGTCAACCACGATATTCTTGAGGATGGGTGACGAAAGTGGGCCGACCAGCGTGCGGCTGATGGCGCGGAATTCGCCACCGGTGAGAATGAGACGATGCGGGCTTTCCATCAGCTGGGCGGCAGCCATCAGGGAGTTGGTGACGATGGTAAGCGCCTTAAAGGAATCAAGCAGGCGCGCGAGCATCAGCACCGTGCTGCCGCCGTCGAGGAAGATCGTATCGTGGTCGCGAATGAGAGTCAGGGCGGTGGTCGCAATGCGCTGCTTTTCGGCGCTGAACTGCCCTTCCTTGTCGCTGAACAGGGGCTCGGGCTTGCTTTCCTGCTTGATGGCGGCGCCGCCATGGACGCGCTCCAGAAGGCCGCGCTCATGCATGGCTTGCAGATCGCGCCGTACCGTGGCCTCGGACATGCCCAGCGCCGCGCTGATGGCCGATACGGTGACGACTTCCGCATCACGCAACAGCTGCATGATGCGCTGTTCGCGCTCAGCAGTCAGTAGTTTATGTCCGTTGCCGCCCATGAAAACGCCCTTTTTTGCGTGGAGATGATTGATTTTGATTGAATATAGGGCTTAAATACCTGTTTTAAAGCCGACAAAGGGCCATAATTGCGCATTTTTGATTGAAAACTGCGCAATGCGGCTTTTTTCACTGTAATTGGTCTTGTTTTTGTAAGCAGTCACCCATTGATACTTGTTGTTCCCGCAAGCTGCTATGGACGATGCGCATACTGTCCCCACCCGCCTTGGCGACATGTGCTCTTTGACTTGCCTCTCCGAGCTTGCTTTTCAACGAGCGCTTGTGTCGCGCACTGGGGCACGGCTATCAAGGGGGTGACCGGCTATCTGACAGGGCCTATGCTCTTCACATAAGAGCCGATATGGATCTTGACGAATGTTCAACTCATATAAGAGCCATTGATGTCCGCGTCGGCAAGGCACGCTGAAGGCGTGCCACATAGCAGACACGAAAGGTGGGTTCCATTGCCCCTTTGGCCGCAGTCAGCTTCGCCGACTGCGGCCAA
>JAAZKQ010000384.1 GCA_012799755.1 Lentisphaerota bacterium
CATGTGCTTCGCCGGCATCGGCGACCACGGCGGCGGCCCCACTGAAAAAGTCATCGCCTGGCTGCGCGATCACGCCGACGCCTTCCCCGGCATGCGCCTGGTCTTCTCCACGCCCAGCCGCTTCTTCGCCGCCATTGCCGACGCCGTGCCAAGCCTGCCGCTGGTCACCGGCGAACTGCAATACCACGCCATCGGCTGCTACAGCGTCCACCGCCAAGGCAAACTGGCCCTGCGCGAAGCCACTCAGCGCTTGACCCAGCTGGACAGTGTCTTGCCAACACTGCCCGACGAACAGGCGCAGATTCGGCAAAGTCACTGGCAGAACGTCGTCTTTCATCAGTTCCACGATACGCTCGGCGGCACCTGTCTGCCCTCGGCCTACCAGCACGTCCACAACCAGCTTGGCGCCGCCGAAGCCTGGGCCGAAGAGCACCTGCACCGACACTTGCGCCAACGCCTGACCGTCCTTCCCAATGATCCCTGCCAACGCCTGATTTTCTTCAATGCCTCTGACCGGCCCTTTGTCGGCTGGACCGAATGTGAACCGTGGCTGGGCGGCAAGCCCTGGCGCTTCCTTGTCCTTGATGACAAAGATCAGGTCGTCCCCACGCAAGCCATTCCCCCCGAGGCCGTCATCGGCTGGAGCTGGCTGACCCGCATCGCCATCAAACTCCAGCTCGCTCCCGGCGAAATCAAAGCGCTGCGACTCGTGCCATGCAGCGACGAACAGCCGGCTGCGCCCGGCGGCAACCAGGCCGACGCAAACGCCAGCCCGCCGTGGTGCATTCATAACCACGCTCATAGCGCGGCAGTAGACCTGAGCCAAGCCCGCTGCCGCTTCAGCGGCATGGATTACCTCCTGCCCGAGCTTGCTCTCCTTGCCGATAACAGCGATACCTGGTCACACAGCATTGACCGCTATGCCGAAAACCCCGCACTCTTCGCTACCTGGAGCGCCCCCGAACTCAACTTCACCGGGCCGCTTCTCACGCAAATCGCCCAAGCCGGTCGCATCGGCAACAGCGACCTTATCAGGACCTTCCGTCTCTTCCAGGACAGCAACGAGCTGGAAATGACCCTTCGCGTGACCTGGCAGGAAAAACGCCGTATCCTCAAGCTTGTCCTGCCCATCGTCGCCCATGGCGACACCCACTTGGACGCCATCTGCGGCGGCGCCCTCGAACGCCCGCTTGACGGCCGCGAATACCCCATTCAGGGCTGGACCGCCGTGCCTGTCGCCGCGCAGCAGCAGCTCACGGTGTTGTGCCCCGACGTCTTCGCGTTTGACGCCACCGCTCAGCGTCTCCGCTTCACTCTCCTGCGCAGCCCGCTTATGGCCCACCACGCGCCCCATCCCGGCGGCACCCTCGACGGTGTCAGCAGCGACCGCGGCGAACACCGCTTCCGCTTCCGCTTCAGTCTTGACCAGGCCGGCCCGGATGCCCTCTGGCAGCGGCTCTACTGCTGGCTGCGACCGCCCTTCTTCGCCGATCTCACCCGGGGCATGCCGCCCGCCTAATCGCCTCAACAACTATCACTTTTATCCCGTCCATTCGTCCCCCATTCACCCTCAAGGAAAAACGTTCCCATGACAGACAAATCCCAATCCTGTGACCAGAAGTGCTCCAGCTGTTCATCCTGCAGTGACCACAGCTGCAGCGAAGCCCGCGCCAAAGAAGCCCGCTTTCTCGCCCAAATGGCCAAGATCAAGCACAAAATCCTCGTGCTCTCCGGCAAGGGCGGCGTCGGCAAAAGCACCGTCGCCGTCAACCTCGCCCTCAGTTTGGCCCTGGAAGGCCGCCGCGTCGGCCTGCTTGATGTTGACATCCACGGCCCGAGCATCCCGACCATGATGGGCCTCAAGGGCGCCCACGCCGCATTCGCCAACGACCGCATCATCCCCCTGGAAGTCGCCAACGTCAAGGTCATTTCAGTGGATTTCTTCCTGGAAAACACCGACGACGCGCTCATCTGGCGCGGCCCAATGAAACAGGGCGCCATCCAGCAGTTCCTCGAAGACGTCGAATGGGGCGAGCTGGACTACCTGCTCATTGATTGTCCTCCCGGCACCGGCGACGAGCCCCTCTCGGTCTGCCAGCTTATCAAGGGCGATACCCATGCCATCGTGGTCACCACGCCCCAGGAAGTCGCCGCGGCCGACGTCCGCAAGTCCATCAACTTCTGCGAACAGCTCGGCCTGCCCATCGTCGGCATCATTGAGAATATGAGCGGCTTTGTCTGTCCGCACTGCAACAAAGTCACCAATATCTTCAAGCAGGGCGGCGGCGAGAACCTGGCCGCCAAGGCCAAGCTGCCCTTCCTCGGCCGTATTCCCATTGATCCGCTGATTGCCGAATGTTCCGACGCCGGCAGCCCCATGATCCACAAACACCCCGATTCAGCCATGGCCAAGGCCTTCGCCGACATCATTCAGCCCCTGCTCGCCCTCCCGGAAGAGTAATCTGCTTTTTATCCGCAGACGCCGCCAATTAGCGTAGATCTGATCCACCTGATCAAAAAGACGGATCCGCCTGATCCGCCTGATCCAAAAGACCGATCCGCCCGATCCGCCTGAGCCAAAAGACCGAAGCAGAGCAACTCCGGGAATTGCAAGGACTTTTCACAGCGGGCTTGCTTAAAACCAAACACTATAGTCCAAAGAGTGCTTTGGCATTTCCGGCAAAGATTGCTTCGCGTTGTTTGCGGGTGAGATTTTCACCAAGGACCCCGCCAATCTGCATGGCGGCGCTGCAAACGGGAAAATCGGTGCCAAAGAGAAAACGCTCTGCTCCGACTTCCTTCACGCCATATTCCAGCATGCCATATCGGAAAAGCCCCGTCCCGCAGATATCCAGATAAGCATTGGGATGCCGCTTGAGCAATTCCAGCTTATCGAGGTAATTCGCCCGTTCTCCGGGGTGGGCGATGAACACCTTGAGTTGCGGAAAACGCGTCAACAACTGCTCGATATCCTCCAGCGTGCCGGGATGAATACTGACGACATAGCCAAGTTGTGAAGCCAAGTCCCAGACTGGATCCATTCGGCTCACGGCATAGGAGTCCCAGCCCATATAGTATGGAACAAGTTCACCAATCAGGCGAACTCCCTGCGCGTGCAGGCGCTCCAGCTCCCGGCAGGATTCGTCGGGAAACCGGCTGTGCACATGGATTCCCGGGAGATAGAAGTCCGGGTAGCGTCTCTGAAACTCCAAGGCGTCCTGATTGAGTTCTCGTACTGGCGCGAAATCATCTCCAGCCAGTTTGCGAATGACTGAACCGGCGCAGAAAGAGATGCCTTGTTCTCGAAGATGGGCAACAAAGTCCTCAACCGTTTGGACGGCCTGATACTGGTTGATGCAACACGCCGTGTGCAAAAATGGATGCAAATGCGCGTCAATGATTTCGTAATCCATGCCTGTTCCCCATTAAAAAACACCCTGTTGGCAATGCTGAGTCTTGGCCGGATGACAAATGAAAATACCCCCCGGCAGTAACCAATCACTCATTGATAACAGTGCTTTGCTCGTGATATTTCCGCTGAAAAAAACAC
>JAAZKQ010000385.1 GCA_012799755.1 Lentisphaerota bacterium
AGGGAAGCCCCCACCCGAAACAGCACGCTGAAGGCGTGCCACATAGCAAACACGAAGGATGATTTCCATTGCAAGGCAACAGAAAACGGCCAATTATCAATGGGTGACCGCTTAGCAAAAAGCGGCAGCGTCCGTGCTGCTGTTGTTTGCTTTGCGATGATTAGCCTTTATATTCTGGCTCTTTATTTACGGGCGTAGGCATCAGCTGAAGCGTCAAAAATACGATAGCCGGGAGTCATTGAGCATGTTGTCGAGCATTTTGAGTGTATTGCTGAGCATTGTTTCCATAGTCAGTGCTTTTTTGCTGATAGGCATCATTTTGATCCAGCAAAGCAAGAGCGGCGGCGGTCTTGGTGCGGTGAGTGGCGGCATGACTGAGTCAATGTTTGGCGCTTCCGCCAGCAATGTTCTCGCCAAGGCAACCACGTGGATTGCGGCCATATTCCTGCTGTCAACGCTGTTTCTGGCAACAGTGATTGGCCGTCTGCGCAATGACACCAGCGCCGCCGAGCGCATTCCACAGGCCGTGAAGATGGACAGCAGCAAGGTGCCGGCCGAAGCCGCCGTTGAAAAGACAGAGGCCGGCGCTGCCGCCGAAGCCGCCGTTGAAAAGCCAGAAGCCGACGCTGCCGCTCCCGTTGCCCCCGCTGCTCCGGCTGAGTAAAACAGCGTATCAATTCGCGGCTGTTTTGCCGGCATCTCGCTATTTTGCGTCATTTAGGCATAAAAAACAAGGCGAACCGCACGGATCGCCTTGTTTTTTTTCATTCTGGTGACAACTTTAGTCCTGCAACGTCTTTCGAGCCATCACTGGCCTCAGTTCGGTACGAGGAGAAATCATGCGATGATATGTAAAAAGACGACGATCCAGAATGCCTACGGGATTCACTGTCGGCCTTCCGGGATCATATCACAGGCAGTCAGAGGATATCAGGGCAAGATAATCGTTCGTGGGCCGGATGGCAGTGAAGCGTCTCCAGACAGCGTGTTGTCTCTGTTGAGTTTGGCGTTGGCCGGTGGTGACGAGGTGGAAGTTATCGTTGACGGGCCTGATGAAGAGGCCAAGTGCGACGAGTTGTTGGAGTTGTTTAGCAGGAACTATGATTTTGAGTGAAAGCTTGTTTTGCCCGCACAGGTACAGCTGCGGCAGACCGGCTTTAGCAAGGAGGAACTATGGCCCAGAGTCAGATACTTCCGGAACAGATCAATGGGAAGTGGATATGGCTGAACGGGCCTGAACAGGCCGGTGGCGCGCACGTCTTCTTCCGGCGTGACTTGTCCTTGTACGAAACCCCCGGCCTGGCTGAACTATGGGTGGCCGCGCACGCGTACTACCAGGTTTTTGTCAATGGTCGTTTTTGCGCCAGCGGCCCGACCCCACACCCTCGCGCAGAGCGGGCGGCCTATGCCCGGCATGTGGATGTCAGCCATCTGTTGGAAGTGGGCAACAACCACATTGCCGTGCATGTTTACAATCCACATCTGCCCTTGGCGGGAATGTGTCGAGCACCCGACGGGCTGTGGTTGCAACTGGATATTGATGGCGAACCGACCCTGTGGACAGATGAAAAGTGGCTGTGTCATCGCGCCATCTGCTACCCGGATACGGGCCTGCGAGTATCACCAGTTGATGTCTTTACCGAACATCTCGACTTTCGGCTCTACCCTTTCGATTGGTCAACGCGGGAAAAGTGGGGTCCTACCGCACAAGGTGGGCAGAACGAGTCCGCATCCGCGGCGAGCTATTCGGGTGGGTGGAGCGCCACTGCCTCGGGTATGGACCCCGCAGGCAACCCGAATCGCATAACTTGGCAGGCCCCGAATATCATGTACGCGCCGGATTTTCAGTTTGGCGCTTTGGATTCGGATCGCGGCATACGGCGCTTGTTGGATTCCAATCCTTACACAGCCATTGCGGATATTGGCGCCTACCAGCAGCGTAAGGATGCTTTGTGGATTAGTTATGGTGCGGTGCCCGGGCGGCAGCGGATTGGGGTCTATGCCGCTGAGGCCTACGTGTATTGTCCACCGGGAGACCGGCAAATCGGCTATTGTATCTGCGATGAGCCTTATCGGCTATATCTCAATGACGTTTTGCTCAATGAGCAGGCCGTGCCACCGCCGCCAATTCGTAGCGGCAGTCGCCGCGGAGTCGTTGAACCCCTGCGGCCGCAGGACTTCGTTAACCAGGAATTTGAGGCCGTACTCAAGCCCGGTTGGAATCACATCGTTGTCGCGCAGGAAACTCTCACCGAAAATAGCGGCATCCTTATTTTATGGCCGGACTTGCCCGTGGGCGCCTTGGCGGTGTTCCAGAAGCCGGACTTCAATTCCACCCCAGGCTGGAGCATCACCGGGCCACTGCGCACGCCCCTAAGCCTCTTCCATCCCGGTTTTCCTTTCGAACAGCTGACCAAGACAAATTTCAACCCGACTGAGGCTTGGCCACAGGACATCAGCGCCTTTTACCTGAGCTGCGTGTTTGAGCCATCGCCGGGGAAGCCGGCCAGTGCGCTCAGCCTGCCCTACAAGATGAAGGAAAAGGACTACCTCATTTTTGATTTTGGGCAGACCATCATGGCTTATCCCGGTTTGAAAGCCATCGGCAATGACGGCGACATTTTGGATGTCGTCTGTGGCGAACATTATCTGAACGGCGAAGTGGTCGCCTATGAGAACCGCCAGCGCCGCAACACCAGCACACTGACCTTTGCCGGCGGCTATCCCTGTGAGTGGATATCCAGCGTCCCCAGGGGCTTCCGCTACATCATGGTGGTGGCCAGGCGGGTCAAACAGCGTGTCACGCTGTTGCAGCTTGGATCGTGGATGTCGTCCATTGAGCCACTCGCGCGGGGCTCGTTTGATTCGCCGGATGCGACTCTCAACGCGATCTGGCAGGTCGGCTGCAATACCTTGGCCACGACTATGCAGGGGGTGTACATTGATTCCCCAACCAAGGACCAGACGCACTGTATTCCCGACGCGATGATCCAATCTTGGGCGAGTTATTACGTCTACGGCATTGCTGATCAGGCGGCACAGGCGCTTGAGGCTTTTGCCCTGACGCAACTGGAAACAGGCGAGTTCAACGCCCTAAGTCCCTCCGGACTTTTTCAGGCGGTGCCGGATTACTCGCTGCTGTGGCCCGTGTGGCTGTACCGCCATATCATGTACACTGGCGACACGGCTTTTCTCAAGAAAATGATGCCGGTGCTGGCCAATCTGTTGGCCTATTATGACCGAGAGGCCGAGTATCCTGACGGTCCGCTGGGCGATATGCACAATTACCTGGGCACCTATTGTTTCCTTGATCATGGCGTCATTGACCGTGAAGGCATCTGCACGGGACTCAATGCCATCTACTGCCGGGCGCTGTTCTGCGCGTCGTGGCTGGCGGCGCAAGCCGAATTGCCGGACCAGGCGCAGATATATAAACACCGCGTCGCCAAAATTTCCCAGGAGATTCATGAGCTGACCTGGCTGCCTGAAGAGGGACTCTATGCCGACGGCTTTCATGACGGCGCCGTGTCGCCGTACAAGTCTTGGCAAAGCAACGTTCTGGCCATCTATGGTGGTATTGCCCAGCCGGAGCAGTACAACAGCATCTGGCAGCAGCTTTTCAGCGATGACGAGCCCTACGAGCTTTTCAGCGCCGGCGAGGCGAACAACCCCTACTTCAAGCATTTTCTGCTGGAAGCCGCCTTCGCTTTGGGCAAGAACGCGTGGGCGATGCGTCTGATCAAGCATTATTGGGGCAAGATGGTCGAAGCCGGCGCCACGACTTGGTGGGAGCTCTTTGATCCCGACAATCCGGCGTCGAAACTGCGGATGTGCAGCAAATGCCACGGTTACGGCGTATCGCCGAATGCCTTCCTGATATCGGAGCTGGTGGGGATTCGCCCTGCGGCGCCGGGCATGCGCATGGTCTTTTTCAATCCCATGCCGCTGGCGGTGCCGTGGGTCAAGGCGGGTATACCGACGCCGCACGGCCAGATCAATGTCGAGTGGCAGATGCGAGCGGACGGCGTTTTCGAGGCCGCCCTTTCAGCGACCTATCCGTTGGAGGTCATTCCCATTCTTAGCCCGAAAATCGCGGAGACGGCCATCTTCTCGGTGAGCGAAAAAGTGGCTGTTCTGGCTCAGGACGAGGCCTGACGGCGAAATCGGTCCTCCATTGATCATTGGCCGTTTTCTGTTGCTTGGCAATGGGTGAGCGCCTACTTCAGCCATGCCAGCGCTCACCCATTGATAGCGGTCGCGCCGGCGGTCTTTTCAGCTGTAGTGCCTTTACAAGGCACTGCCTCATGGGGAGGGCTCGCCACCCCGGCCTGAAGGCCGGGGTTAAGCATGGTTAAGCGCCTACGGCGCAAAGTGATGCGTTTATGTGGTCATGTGACGCTACGGGCTGCAAGCCCGCAGCACAGCCGGGAAACAGGCGCTATCCACGTGAAGGCGGCCAGCG
>JAAZKQ010000386.1 GCA_012799755.1 Lentisphaerota bacterium
CCGGTTTCAGGAAAAACGCAATGTTTCGGTCACGGTATATAGCTTCAGTCATAACAGGACCGCAAGCGGCTGTTGCCTGGGGAGAGTTTCCGGCTCGCGCTTATGTTAAAGGCCTGACAGGGTAGGCGTCACCAGAACACGCGGCATTAGCGTTAGCGTGCATGGGGCGCGACACCCTTTTGGGCACCGCCATACCGTAACATGCAAAGATCGGGTTGGGATGGCGCCGGCCGCGAAACGAAGCATATTGCTTCAAGGGCGATGAGAATTGGCTGAGCTATATTTGCTCAACTGAAGGAATGGACCAAAATGATGAAATGGGACGTTTTTGCCCTGTGCTTGGCTGGGCGTGATTCGGGGGGGCCTTGGTCTGTCAAGTTGTTGTTGGTGGTGACTGCGGCGTAAAAGTGCAAGGATGTTTTTCCGTTAAATTGCAGGACAAAGAAAGAAGTAATCATAAGCGACTAAGAACAAGCAAGTTAAGAATAACAAAAGAGCGTTGTTCTTGACAGAGCGCGATAACACGAAAGGAAAAAGACATGAAGAAGATTTACGCTATCAATGGCAGTCCCCGACGCAATGCCAACACGGCGATTGTGTTGGAGCACGCGCTGAAGGGTGCGGCCGCGGCCGGCGCCGCGACGGAGCTGATCCATCTTGTTGATTTGCATTTCGGCGGCTGCCTCAGTTGTTTTGCCTGTAAGCTCAAGGGCGGCCCGAGTTATGGCCGCTGCGTCATAAAGGACGATTTGCGGGCGGTCCTTGACAAGTTGGCGGACGCCGACGGGCTGATCCTGGGTTCGCCGATATACCTGGGCGGTGAAAGCAGTCTGATGCGCGCGTTTATGGAGCGCTTGTTTTTCCCGGTTATCCGTTATGATGCCGCGGGCACGTCGCTGGTGAAAAAGAAATGCCCGGTAGCTCTCGTTTACACCATGAATGTGTCGCGTGAGCAGATGGGCGATTTCGGTTTCGAGGAGCAGTTTGGGATGTCGCGTCTCTTAGTCAAAATGCTGTATGGGTCGGAAGCAAAGACGCTTTATGTCTGTGACACCAAGCAATTCGACGACTACAGCAAGTACGACGCGCCGCGCTTTGATCCCGCGCACAAGGAAGAGGTGCATCGCCAGCAATTCCCGAAGGACTGCCAGGACGCCTACGCCATGGGCAAGGCCATGGCGCAGGGCTGAATTCGGCACCGTGTTGGCGCCGGGGCTGCTCGGAGTGATTTTATTGCATGACGATCAGGTTGTACTGGCTGGGGTCTTTGCCGCGACCGATGCCCTTGCCCCAGGTCATGAAGCCCTTGCGGCCTTGGCCGTCATTGTCATTGACGAGGATGCTGGCGGCGAGGGTGGCGCCGGGCTCGAAGGCCTTGGTGCCGAGGAATTGCGCGGGAATGCTCAGCGTGTACACGCGGGTGTTGGCGTTTTCGGCAATGTGGCAGCGGACATCGCTGATGACGCCGGGCTGCCGGCCGGTCTGGCTTGCGCGGAGGAAGACTTCCGGGCCACGGGGCGTGAGGGCGACGTCGAGTTCGGTGCGCAGGGTGAAGTTCGGCTGATTGTCGTCAAGGATTTGCAGGCCGAGCTGGATGCCGTCCTGCTCCCAGGCGTTTTCTGCGTTTTCTGAGAGCAGGAAGACGTCGTCCTTGACGGTGATGGTGAGCAGGAGCTGATCGCGGTCGTAGTTGACGGTGAAGCTGGTATCGAGGTCATCGTGCCCGCCGTAGGGTGCGCTGCCCAGACGGTCGTAGTTGTTGATTTGCGCGAAGTGCACCGACGTGGCCGGCTGGCCGATGGGGGCGGCGATGGCGCTGCGGTGAGGGATGCGCAGAACGCTGCGCAGGGGGCGGGCATTTTCCGGGTAGAGACGAGCCGTGCAGCTGTCAATGCGGACCTGGCTGAGGTCGCCGCTGATGATGGTGGGCATCTGGCTGAGAGTGCAGCTGAAGAGCTGCGGCTCGGCCTTGGCGCCGTGATTGACCCGGCGTTCGGCGGTGGCCCAGGCGCGATGGCCCCAGGCGCCGCGGCGGGCGATCTCGCCGGCGCGGCGGACGCTGAGGGGGCTGGGCGCGGCGGCCTCGCTGCGCAGGATCAACTGGACTTCCTCTTCGCTGCTGGTCGTCCAGGCGGCCAGGACGTCATCCTGCCCGAGTTTGAAGCGAAGTATCCACAGGTCTTTGCGGCCGGCGTCAAGCTGTTCCACGAACCGGCCGTCTTTGATGAGAGGAATGATATCGCGGAGGACATTGAAGGACGGCTTGGGGGTGAGGTCGGGGCGGACGAGGCCGAAGTTGTTTTCGTTGTAGCTGTAGAGCCAGCCGTCGTCCTGGAAGTCGTACCACCAGATGCCCTTGAGGTAGGGCAGGGTTTTGGCCAGCAGGTACATTCTGGCGAGATTTTGGGCGCTGGTTTCATAGCTGCTGCCGCGCGGGCCGATATGGGTCGGCCAGCCCATTTCCGTGATGAACAGGGGCTTTTCCTGGCCGTTGTTATAGCTTTTGATCATGTCGCGGAGCTTGCGCATGCGTTCGAGCCACATTTGCTCAGGCTTGTTGTCCACGCGGCCATAGACGTAGGTGTGCACGCAGAGGATGTCGCAGTAATTGACCAGGCCCTGCTTGAGCGTCCCTTCGAAGAACTCGTCGCCGGTGCAGACGGAGTTGCTGATGACGGCGGCATCGGGATCAATTTTCTTGATGCGGGGATAGACGCTGCGGATGAGTTTCATGTAGCTGTCCACATCGCCGCGACCGAATTTTTCCCGGCTCATGCCGCAGCCGCCGTCCCATTCATTCCAGATCTGGTAGAGTTGGACGCGGCCCTTGCCGTGGCTGACCATGGTTTCGCAGTAGCGGGCGTAGCCTTCGACTGCTTCATCGCTGCGTGGGTAGCTGCCGCCGTCGTAGAAGCGATTGGCGTAATTGAGGATGACGAGCGGGATGATGCCGCGCTCGCGAGCGCCATTGATGTACTGGTCGTAGATCGCGGGTATGACCAGCTTGTCTTTCTGTCTTTCAACGCTGCTCCAGTAGCACTCGTCGCGCAGCGCCATGATGCCGGCTTCCTGGAGGAGATCAAGATTGTTGCTAACGCTGCCCTTGCCCTGAATGAAGTGGGTTTGGGCGCCAATGATGAAATCCGGCAAGCCGAATTTTTCATAAGGGTCGGTTTGCGCGCGGGCGCAGAAGGCGGCGCCGAGGACGATGATACCGGCGATAAGGCAGGCGAGATGGCGTGACATGTGAGTGGTCCTTTCAGGGTGGTGGCGAGCAAATGCCGGGTTTATGGCGCGGGTGTTTGCGGGGTGGCCTTGTCGGCGTCTTTGGCGGGCGTCCAGGTGAATTGGTCAAAGAGCATGCGGGTTTGGCCGATGAAGCCGCGGGTGTAGTCAATGGTGACGGCGTAAAACGACACGGGGTAGTCAATGACGCCGTCCTTGTTGCCGGCCCAGTTGCTGCGGGGTTTGTACGGGGTGCCGACGGGAATGGTCAGGGTGGACCACTGGCCCGTGCGGAGGCGGGTGGTTTCGGGCTGGTGGTATTGGAAGAGTTCGCCCGTGCTGTCCTGGATGCGCACGCAGACCTGGAGCATGGCGTCCGCCGGGTCCGAGAAGAGGTCCAGCTGCAACAGGCCGTTGAACTCCTCGGCATTGCGGGCAATCAAGACCGGCTTGTTGGGGCGCAGCTCGGAATAATGGAAGACCGTAGGCGTGGCTGTGACCTGCAAGACCTTGCCGATGGCCGGCGAGTAGTCCATGAGTGAGATGTTTTGGCGCCAGGGCTTGGCGTTGCTGAGTTGCCAGTTGCAGGCGCCGTCGGCGTCGGCCAAGGGAATGACGCCACGCAGAGGCGCGTCGTCGGCGCGTGTGGTGAACATCAGGGCGAAAACGGCCAGGATGATGACGGCCGGCGCGGCGCGCCGGGTGGAGCACAGGCGCGCGGTAGGTGGTGAGAGCATGGCGTGACTCCTGTTGCGTGGCGGTGAGGATGACTGAGTTGTGCTTGCTTTGGCTGTGTCGGCGGTTCTCCGTCAGGTGGGTTCAGACGAATGACAGCGTGCAGTTGTCGTTGTCAATACTGACCTTGCGCCCTTCGGCGTCAGCACTTTTGCGGATAGCCAGACAGGCGAGATGGGCGTTGACGGCATCACGCAGATTGTGCGGCGATTCGCGGTCTTCGCGGATGCAGCCGATGAAGTGTTCGACCATGGCGGGGAAGGGATGGTCATAGACATTGCCGGAGTTTTTGCTGCCGGTGTCGAGGGTGAAATAGTCTGCCTGGCCGGCGAAACGGCGCAGGTAGAAACGGTCGTTCATCATGGTGCCCTTTTCGCCCAGGACGTGGATGTTTGCGGTGTAGGGATTGCAGCCGACCAGGGAGCAGGAGAAGACGCCGAGGGCGCCATTGCTGAAGCGCACCTGCGCGATTTCCACCGGCGGATATTCGTAATAGTCGCCGACCATGGCGGCATCACCGCGCACTTCGCAGATATCGGCGCCGACGATGTAGCGGGCCATGTCCACGGAATGGCAGCCGGCGAGGATGAAGGCGCCGCCGCAGTCCTCGCGGTATTTCATCCAGCCGGGGCGTTCGCGGCCGAACCAGTAATCAACATTGGCCATGAAGACGCGGCCGAGCTCGCCTTCCTGGACGAGTCGGCGCTGCAGGGCGACCAGCGGCTTGAAGCGCAGGATGAAGCCTACCATGGACTTTACGCCGGCACCTTCGACCGCCGCAAGCATGACCGGGATGTCCTCTTCGCGGATGGCAATGGGTTTTTCGATGAAGACGTGCTTGCCGGCCTTGGCGGCCATGATGCATTCCTGGGCGTGCTGGTTGTTGGGCGTGCAGATGGAAACGATGTCCACCCGTTTGTCTGCCAGCAGTTCCTGAAAATTGGTGTAGGCAGCGGTCGCAAGGCCGAATTCTTTTTGTTTGGCCTCAATGCTGCTGCTGGAACGGCTGCCGAGCGCGACGACCTCGCAGGCCGGATGGCGCAAGTAGGCGTTGATGTGCCCGCTGGCGACCCAGCCACAGCCCCATACCGCACAACCGTATTTACCTTGTCGCATTGCTGTAGCTCCTGGATTCCGGGTGTGTAGATGCGCGAAAGAACGTGTCCTGGCGGCACATGTGGCGTACATGCCGGTCGTCGGCGCCAGCTCCGACCGGCCTAATATTATAGCCGCCTTGGCGGCGAAAGCATATGCGCGGCTGGAGCTTGACCGATTATGCGTTTAATCCAAGAGAAATTGGTCAAAATTATCCGGTGTGAGTATCTTGGTTACGGCGTTCGGGTAGGCTTTGAGAAAAGACTGTGGAATGCGTGCTTTGCCATTTGGCCGTGACTTGATTTCCCAAGCACAGAGTTGTCCCTGCGCTTCTTCAAGATAATCAATCTCATGGCTTTGCGGCGCCATGGTTCGCCAGAAGAACGGGCGAGGAGGAAATGGCTGATTCTGGATTTTCTTCAAGCGCTCAATGATGAGATAATTTTCCCACATGCCACCTGCGTCTGTTCGTGAGTCCAAGGGCGTGAAGTTGTTGATGCGGCATTGCGGATGCCGAGATCGCAGAAATAGATTTTTCGGCCTTTTTTGATCTCGTTACGAAAATTGGCGCTGTTATCCTTGTTTTTTGGAATGTATTCCTGCAATACTTGAGGATTTTTGGAATACAAGCCAAGAATCCTGTTGTTTGGGTGTGATGTAGTAACCGGTCACCGATTGATATTGGCCGCTCCCGGGGGGCCTGAGGCCAATGGGACTCATTGGCAGCGGCGCTGGGGCGAGGACTCAGGACTCATAAGGCATGTTCCCATGGCTTGGACAACCGGGACGTCCGGGACTGCGGGGAATGACTCCTTGGACTCAGGGGACTGGTTACCCGACGCTGGGGACTCCCGGAAGCGCCGCCTGCGTGTGGGACATGCAATCTGCGGTAATCTGCGTAATCTGCGGATAAAAACCTCCACTCTTTCGTCTGAGACCGCTGGGACTCATTGGTGCG
>JAAZKQ010000387.1 GCA_012799755.1 Lentisphaerota bacterium
AAGGCACGGGTATCTGCATGCCTGCCAATGCGGTGTCAACCAGCCGCAAGCCCTCCTCAACCGGGCCGAAAGCCGCCAGGACGCTGCTGTCTTGGCGGAGCACCGCGCCTTCGCCAAGCACGACCAAAGGCGCCGTTGTCGCCGTCAAACGCTCAGCCCACTGCCGGAAAAGCTCTCCGGCCGCCTGGTCGCGGACCTGCTCCACTGAGCGAGACAACTCCAGCGGCAGAGCCGAGGTCGCCGTCGCTGACATATACCACGTCATCAGGGCATAACGGTGCGATGCAGGCGTATCCACTGTGAAAGCAGGCTGGAAAGTGCCATTGGCCCGTTCGAAGCCCGGCGGCCGCCCGGGCCCAAAACTCAGGCAGGACGCCAGCAGCGCCAGGAGTGCCGCCCCTGCCAGCACCCGTGCGCCTCGACTTCTAGACCCCTTGTCGCCTTTCGCCTGCTTCATACTATCGCTGTCCCACCTTCAGATACTGATTCCATACTGGCCATACAGCCCGCCAATGCCAGGCATACTGGTCAGCGGCTGCCGACAGCTCAGCGGAGCTTCTGCACGGAATACTCGTGGGCGCGCTTGCTCACAACCTCAATGTTGAAACGGACCTCCTCCTTCGGCGCGCCGGAGTCGGAACCAATTTTTTCCAAACGGTCAATAACCTCCAGTCCTTCAATCACCTTGCCGAATACCGCATGACGATTGTCCAGGTGCGGCGTCGCCGTGAAACAAATAAAGAACTGACTGCCATTGCTGTTCGGCCCCGAATTGGCCATGGATAGGATGCCCCGGCCGCTGTGGCGCAGCTTCGGGGAAAATTCATCAGCAAAACTATATCCTGGACCACCGGTACCCGGTCGCCCCTGGGCATCGCGCTTGGAGTAGGGGCAGCCACCCTGAGCCATGAAGCCGCCGATCACCCGGTGAAAGGACATGCCCTTGTAGAAGCCGCTTTCCGCCAGCGTGATCATATTCGCCACCGTGTTGGGCACCTCATCCTCATACAACTCCACCAGCATGTCGCCCTTGGAGGTCGCAATGCGAATGACCGGATTCCGGGCCGGCTCAAGTTTTTTACCGTTCATTTCGTCAATCTCCTGTTTTTTGAATTGAAACACACCACTATCGTTGACAACGGTCACGTAATCACCCTTGACCACGACCTTGCCCTCGTATTCCTTGCCGTTAAGCAACTTGATGCGGTCAGCATGGGCCAGGCCAACCAACAACAGCAACGCAACTACCGCCATTCGTAACACTGCCTTCATCGTACTTTCTCCATTCTGCCTTGATCACCCGACGCATCCCGGTCAGCGCTGTGCCTCAAATGAAGCCGGAACCGCAGAAAACATCCGACATGCCACCGGGACACGCCGCCGGAACGCGAAAAACGAAGCGTTAATCTACTTCCCCAGCAGCCTTAGGGCAAGGTGACCACGCATGCCTCAGCGCCGCAAGCGACGCCACAACCAGCGTGATACCGCCGCCAGCAAATAGCCCGCACCGGCCAGCTCGACGATGGTCGCGCCCACCGGCAGATTCGGTCCGTAACTGATGTAGAGCCCGCCAAAGCAATAGGTGAAACACAAAAACACCGCCAGCAGCATGATACCGCCTAGGCGCCGCGCAAACAGCGCAGCAGTGGCTACCGGCAACACCAGCAAGGCCAATACCAGCACGATGCCAACCACCTGCGACATCAGGGCGACTGTCAACGCCGTCATGACCTGCAAAACCAGTGACACCCACTCCGACGATACGCCACGCAGGCGCAGATTCTCCTCATGAAAGCACAAGGCCAGAAAACGCGGGTGAAAAATCCAGGCGAGAGCGAGCAAGGCCAACGCCAGTCCGGTCATCACCAGCAGATCATTTGCGGAAATCATCATGATGCTGCCGAAAAGATAGCTGTTGAGGTCTTCGGCATAACCTGGAGTGATGGCAATCACACTGACCCCCACGGCAACGCCGAGCGACCACACCGCGCTCAGCACGCTGTCCTCGCGCAGGCGTCCCCGCAGGGTCAACAGACCCACCGCCACGCCGGAAAGACAGCCCGCCAGCAGCGCACCCAGCAATGGCGTAAACCACTGCCAGCCATGCACGACCTGCATGTAACGCGCCAAGGCAATGCCGCCCAGCAACGAATGGGACACCGCGCCGACCATATAGCTACGACGCTGTGCCAGTACATAACTGCCCATCACGCCGCAGACCACCGCCGTCAGCGCCATGCCCAGAACCGCACGGCGAAGAAAAGCCACTTCCGTCAAGTCTTGCCAAAAAGATCCGTCCATCGTCCTCCATCACTGCCTGTGCATCAGGCTTCCCGCCCTTCGCCAAGGTGGGGCGTCAGACAGGCGACACCCGCGCTGTCCACCGGGCAGGACTTGTGCTCCAAGCGCAGCCATTCGCCGTCCGCCAGCGCACTGGTCTGCAATTC
>JAAZKQ010000388.1 GCA_012799755.1 Lentisphaerota bacterium
ATCACCCCGCATACGAATCCCCCGGCACACCCATGCGCCAGCCGCGCCGCGGGCCTGCAGCCCGCAGCGGCACACGACCCCGCAAACGAATCCCCCGGCACACCATGCGCCAACCGCGCCGCAGACTTGCAGTCCGCAGCGGCACATCACCCCGCAAACGAATCCCCCCGGCACACCATGCGCCAACCGTGCTGTGGGCTTGCAGCCCGCAGCGGCACATCACCCCGCATACGAATCCCCCGGCACACGCATGCGCCAGCCGCGCCGCAGACTTGCAGCCCGCAGCGTGACATGACCTTGGCAAGTGAAACGCCACGCACGCGACACCTGGCGCGTGCGTGGTAATTGTGAAGCTTTATGGCTTGGGGACCTCTGCCCTGTGGGCGTGTTTCTCAGAGCCAGATGACGGTTTCGGCGATGTCCTTGCGGGTCGTATGCATGGCCGCCGGCGCTGCATCCGCAGCGGGGTAGCCGAGGGGCAGAAGGGCGACGGGGATGATGTTGGCAGGGAGATCAAGGGCCTTTGCGGCCTTGGCGGGTTCGAAGCTGCCGACCCAGGTGGTGCCGAGGCCGAGTTCAGCGGCTTGGAGCATCAAGTGGGTGGTGATGATGCTGGCGTCAACGAGACCGCTGCACTGGCCGTCACAAGCACGTTTCCAAGTCTGGTTGCGGTCGTAGCAGATGGCGAGAATGACCGGCGCGTTGAAATGATAGGACGTGCTCTGGCGAAGTTTGGCCAAGGCGTCGGCGGATTGCACGACGTAGATTTTCTGAGGCTGGAAGTTGCAGGCGGTGGGCGCGACTCGGGCGGCGTGGAGAATGCGGTCAAGGGTGGCTTTGTCCACAGCGCGGTCACTGAATTTACGCAGAGAGTAACGAGCTTCGGCAAGTTTGGTGAAGTCCATAGTGTCCTCCGAGGGGGTTGCGGGGTGGATTGTGTGTGGGCCGATGTTTCGCGCGGAATAGTCGCACGGCTGATGCTGTATAATATGATGGCTTTTTCGGAGAAGGCGAAGATTTGATTGGCTGGATAAGGTGGACAGGCGCTTGGTTTGCGCTTGCGGGGTCATGTCACGCTGCGGGCTGCAAGCCCGCAGTACGGCCGGCGTATGTGTGTGCTGGGGGGGGCGCTTGCGGGATCATGTCACACTGCGGGCTGCGTCAGTGAACAGGTGGCAGCGGACGCTGTGCTCGCCGCGCTTGCTTTCAGCCGGCATGCTGCTGCGGCAGATTGGCATGGCCTGCGGACAGCGCGGGTGGAAGGGGCAGCCAGGTGGCGGCGCGGCCGGCGAGGGCATTTCGCCGGCGAGGACGATGCGTTGACGCCGATCTTTGCCGGGCGTAGGTACGGCGGAGATGAGTGCCTGCGAGTAGGGGTGCAGGGGGGCGTCAAGGATCTCCGCGCAGGAGCCGCTCTCAATGATGTGGCCCAAGTACATGACGGCGACGCGATGGGCGATTAGGCGCACGACGCTGAGGTCGTGGGAGATGAACAGGTAGCTGAGCTGGTGCTTGGCGCGCAGGTCCAGCAGCAGGTTGATGACCTGCGCCTGCACGGACACGTCCAAGGCGCTGACGGGCTCGTCACAGACGATGAAATCAGGTTGCAGGGACAAGGCCCGGGCGATGCTCAGGCGCTGGCGCTGACCGCCGGAAAATTCGTGTGGGTAGCGAAAAATGCCATCGCGGTCAAGACCGACTTCGTGCATGAGTTCCGCCGCGGCCTCCTCGCGGCTGCGACCGTCAAGAAGTCCGTGGTATGCCAAAGCCTCGGTGATGAGGTCCATGGCGGTCATGCGCGGGTTGAGGGACGAGTAGGGATCCTGGAAAATCATTTGGCAGCGGCGGCGGAGCTGTCGGCGCTCTTTTTCGGCCATGCCGCTGAGCTCCTG
>JAAZKQ010000043.1 GCA_012799755.1 Lentisphaerota bacterium
CCAGCCATATTCGCCGAGTCCGGCGGCGGTGAGGGCGTTGATATTGCTGAAGGAAGCGGCGTGGTCGTACGGCACACCCTCAATCTGACGGTGGCGCCAGTAGTGGGTGCAGGAGATTGGGACGGTGGTGTAGCCGAGGGCTTCCACGCTTTGGGCGATCCGGTAGGCGAGGGTGTCGAGCTTCGGGATCATGCCGATCTGGAAGGCGCCGGGGAAGTTGCTGTTCGGCTCGGCGCCGAAGTCAATGGAGGCGTCGAGGTGGTGGATGGCCATGACGATGACGGCCTTGGCCTCGGGCAGATGGGCTTGCGGTCGAACCTTCGGCGGGGCGCCGTCATAGCGCGAGATTGAGGCGATGCCGACCAAGTCAGCGCCGAAATCGCGAGCCATCTGTTTGACTTTAGCGGTTAATTCTTGAGGGGTCTGCATGGGAGGCTCCTGGGAAAAGAGTGGGGGGACTTGTTTACAACCAATTTTTAACCACGGAAGACACGGAAGTTTTTAACCACGGAAGACACGGAAGACACGGAAGTTTTTAACCACGGAAGACACGGAAGACACGGAAAGTTTTTAACCACGGAATACACGGAAGACACGGAAAGTTTTTAACCACGGAAGACACGGAACACACGGAAAGTTTTTAACCACGGAAGACACGGAATGTTTTTGTCTAGGGTTGTCAGCTTTGGTGGATGAGATTGTACGCGAATTTGTGGTGTGTTTATTGGTTCCTCTGACTAAGAGTCGGAACGGTTGGAGAAAAAAGCGGCTGGCCTTGACGATGGGGGTGAACTGGTATTATCGTAGCATAACAGCGAATGATTGTTATGGTGAGAATGTTGAAATTATGGGTAATAATGTATCAACTTCCCAAGAGACCGTGACCTGTCGTGCGGCACTGGATCGGGTTGGTGTGCCGCTAGGGCTGCGCTCGGTCGGTCACGCAATTCTGCAGCCGGGATGTCGGTCCAGGCCGCGGCGGACCACCTTCGTCCACGTTATCTGGACGATGCGTGGTTCCGGGCAGGTGAGTCTCGGCGGGACACGGCATACGGTTGCGGCCGGCCAAGTCCTGATTTGTCCTCCAGCTGCCAAGCACTGTCTGACGGTCGGGGGCAAGCACTTGTGGGAGTACCGTTGGTGCACGTTGGACGGGGTGTTGTCGTCCCTGCTGCCGGCGGCGCTGTCCTTGCCGACCGAGACCTTTGCGGCCGGGCCATGCCCGGAGGCGATGTTCCTGGAGTTGGCGGAGACGCTGCGCGACCCGACGCCGGAGGGCGAGCGCCAGGCCGGTGTGGCCGCGTATGCGTTCTTGTCATATTTGAGTGGCTTGGCGTCGGCGGGGCCGGGGGGGTGCCGGGCGCGGGCGGGCCAGGGCGTTGCTGTCGCAAGCGGACCTTGCCGGCGAGCTTGATGTCAATGTCAAGAGCCTGGCTGATGCCGTCGGTTTGAGTCGTTCGTCAGTGCATCGTGTCTTCCGGCAGGAATTGGGCGTCACGCCCAAGCGTTATCTTGATTCGTTGCGCTTGCAGACTGCGATGTCGCTGCTGCGGGAGACTGATATGCCGGTGGCGGCCGTGGCTGCGGCGACGGGCTTCGCCAATGCGAATTATTTCGCCAAGTTCTTTCGCCGAAAAGTCGGCCAGACCCCGAGCGGCTTTCGTGCGGAACGGCACCAGCCGTGATGGCGGCGCAGCGGAGCCGTAGTCGGGGAGAGCAGGCAGACGGAGAGCGAAGGGCACTCCTGGGTCGGCTCTACGCATTTCTTGAGCTCTAATTGTCCTTGGGCTGATCGGCGGCGACGACGGCACTGGCCTGTTTGCGCATGGCTTGGTAGTCGCCGCTGCCGGGGAGAATGAAGAGATAGCAGGGCGGGTCCGGCGCGTAGCCGGCCTGGGGCGGCAGCGTCTCTTCCACGTGGCGATAGGCGTCGGGATGGATGGACTGGCGTTTTTCGTCTTTCCAGAAGAGCATCTTGAGGTCCTGGCGGTAGATGGCGGCGACGCCGAGATAGGCCTGGTCGTCGGATGCTATCCAGGCGGCGGAGCGTGCCGGCGACCACAGCTGGGGCACGGCGTCGGCATCTTTGCTTTTGACTTCGAAATCCGGGTAGAGGCGGAAGAAGAGCCCTTGCAGCGTCAACGGCGCTGCAGCGAGGTTGTTGACCTTGAGGATTTGGGCGATGACGTAGTCGGCATTGGTGGGCAGCACGAGCAGGTAGTTGATGGAGAAGTGCTCTTGCGACTGGGCGTCGGCGAGCCGTTCTTGCTGGTTGGGGACTTTCTCCGCCGTGATTTCCAGGTAGGCGGCGCGGTCATTGGCGACGAGTTTGACGTCGTTGATGACGCCGACATCCGTCCAGCGTTTTGCGCCCTGGCTGTTGAGATAGTTGAGCATGACGTTGAAGGTGCCGAGTTGTTTGCCGTCGAGAGCGATGCCGATTCTTGCCGAGTCGGCTTGGGAGCTGAGGCTGATGCGGCCGTTATTCATACTGAAAGTTTTGCCGTCAAGAGCGGTTTTCATGCTGGGATATGGGGCGCTGCGGGTGAGCTGCGGGTAGCTCTGGAGGTAGTCCCGGAAGAGCTGGCCCTTGTCAACAGGCGGCAGTTCGATGCTGGGCGGCAGTGGCTGCATGCGGGCCTTGGAGGGGTTGTTTTGGATGGCCTTGAAGACTTTGACCATGCCGGGGTAAGGCACGCCATCCTCGTTGATCATGCCATAGTTGGTATTTTCAGGGAAGGGCGTGGAGATGCCGAGGGCGGGCTCGTCCACCCACATGAAGTAGTCGTAGCCAATCATAAAGGGCATGGACAGGAGGGTGCGGGCATAGATGTCCGTGGCGCGTGCCCGCTCGGCTTGGGTGTGGAAGCGCTGGCCGGCGCCGCGGGTGCAAGGCAGGCCGCTGTCCAGGGCGGGGAAGGACCATTCAGTGATGATGGTGGGCTTTTGCGCCCAGTCGTAAACTTGCTGGAATGCTTCGGGCAGGGGCTTGCCTTGGCTGCCCAGTGTAGTGTAGGCGACGCCGCGGTCAAGATCAACTTGGCCATAGAAATTCCAGGTGACGCAGTCGTTGTATTTGCCGGCGGCTTTCCAGACGACCTCGTGATTGCCGCCAATACCGGCAAAACGACAGGCCATAAGCAGGTGATTGGGATCAACGGCGTCGTAGACTTCACGCACGGTACGGAAGTAGATATCGGCGACGAGGGCCAGGAACTCTGTTTTGATGCGGCTTTGCTCGGGCGTGCTGTCCGGCAGTGCCTCCAGGGTGAGAATCTGCTCGAAGGATTGCAGATTCTGTCGCCATTGACGATTGAAGACGGCGATGTCCTTGCCGGCCTGTTCGCTGAGAAAATCGCGCAGGGCGATTTTGGCGCTGTGCGTGGGCGATTTTTTCAGCACGGCATCAAAGAGGCCGCTGTGTGCTCTGCCGCGGCCCCACCACGCGAGCTCGTTGTCAATGAAGTAACCAAAGACCCATGGGTTATTGACGTCTTTGGCGCAGACTTCCCTGATGCGATATTCGCACCATTGGCGGAATTGGTGATGGAAGACGTTGGGGAAGGCGGTGCATGGCCGGCGCTCGTTGGGGGTGATATCGAAATCATCACCGAAGCTGGCCATGATGCCGCCGATGTTGATGGATGGGGCGTGAGCGAGACCGCGTTGACGGATAATGAGCGAGGAGCCGGCGGTGAGGAGATTGAAGCCCCAGTCTTGCAGCCGTCCGAGGGTTTCTACAGCCCATTCTTCCTGGTTGGCGAATCTGGCGTTGTTTTTCCGTTCGTGGGGGCGATAGCCGAGGGCTTCGCACCAATGGCCACCATAGGTGACGTGGTCAATGCCGAAGACCACGAAGCGGCGGCCGAGGGGGTCAACGGTCCACCAGCTGCCATCGTCGTCCTGCTCGGTGTAGAAGTAGCCGGTGGCAGGGCGCCGGGTGCCGGCGACGAAGCTGTTGCAGAAGTAGGGCGGCGGGGACGCCTGGCTGGCGTCCATGATCGCCTCGACGCTCACGGCGTCGCCCCAGCCGGCGGTGATTTGTTGGAAGTCGGCCAGCAGCGCTGAACTGCGCAGAGCCGGCTTGCCGATGGCGACCGCGCTGTCATCGGCGAAGCGCCATTGTTTACGGACGCATTGCTTGCCGTCCAGGGTGGACACGACGCCGGTAACGCTATTGTCGGCCAAGGTCAGCCGCAGACGGTAGGGCGTATTGTCTTCCCAGGTGAAGCCGCCGCCTTCATTGACTGTTGCCGTCAGGTTTTTCGAGTAGGGCCAGCGGCCTTTGGAACACTGATTCAATTCCACAAAGCGGTGGCTGTTCCGTTCAACCGGGCTGATGACCAGAGCGAGCTGCCAATAGTTGTCTTTGTCGAGATAGATATTGACGCCGGCGACGGCCCAGGATTCGCCGACGCGGCTCTGGGGCGTGACGACGGCCTCGATGGTGCAGCTGCGTGAGAAGGGCGCCGGGTTGTAGGGCAGGATGCCCGCCGGCACAAGGCAGTTGAGGCGGTCATCGGCGAAGCGCCAGGCGAGAGGGTTGCCCGTGGCCCAGTCATTGTGCTGGTAGGATAGGGGCTTGAGTTCCTGGGCGTGGCAGGCGGCCGCGACGGCGAGCATGGTCAGGAGCAGGCAATGACGGAGCATGGTTGATCCTTGGGTTGCTGGTGGTGTCAGAGGGCAGGCAGGCCTGCAATTATGATACCACGATCTGCCCGGGGAACAAGCCGTTTTGCCTTTCAACGCCGAAGCCGGGACGCGGGTGTGTATGCATGTAAGCGGTCAGCGATTGATAACAGACATTTTTTATCCGCAGATTACGCAGATTTGCGCAGATTTTTTTGAGAGTAGGCTGCTTGGTGCAGGAAGGCCGGTGTGTTTGCGTTTTCCTGTCGCCTCTTTGGTTTTCAGCGCTGAAGGCGCAAAACATACCAGCCCAGGGCAAGCCGCGCTGAA
>JAAZKQ010000389.1 GCA_012799755.1 Lentisphaerota bacterium
AACCGGGACGCCCGGGAACGCAGGGAATGACACCTTGGACTCAGGGGACTGCTTGGCCGACGCCGGAGACTCCTGGAAGCGCCGCCGCCTGCGCGTGAGACAGCAGCAATCTGTGTCAATCTGCCCCAATCGGCGAAAAACCGGCGGCGTGGTTCGACAGTGCCGCACAGCGGCGATGCGAGACATGCCGCCAAAAATCTGCGTCAATCTGCGTAATCTGCGGATAAAACCCTTCACTCTTTCGCGTGAGACGGATGGGCAGAAGCCTTGGACGTTTCAGTGCCAAAGCGCTCAAATGCCAACAGATTACCGGCCGATTCGTTTGCGTGATTTTGTGCCACTATCTTAATAGCCATTCGTACGAATGGGTTAAATTGTTTGGTTGCTCATTTTTAATGCCTGCGAAAAAGCATTTTTAGCTGTTTCAGGCTCTGTTTTCTGGTCATAACACAACTATTATAGGCCAACGCAACGGCAGGCAGGAAAAACACACAAAGGGCATGCCTGGCGACAGGCCTTGGCAAGGAAAAGACAATGAAACGAGTGGCATTGCTGATACTGGCTTGCGCGAGTGTGATGGCGACTGAACGCCGATTGTCACTGGCGGCATATCGCGACAAGATGGAAGGCGGCTGGCTGGGGCAAATCATCGGCGTCACCTGGGGTGCCCCCACGGAATTCAAGTGGAATTCTGTGATCATTCCAGAGGACAAGGTCCCCGAATGGACGCCCGACATGATCAACCACGGTTTCGGTCAGGACGACCTCTATGTCGAAATGACCTTTATGAGAACCCTTGAGCAGTACGGATTGGACGTGGACATCAGACAGGCGGGTATTGATTTCGCCAATTCCAAGTACGGACTCTGGTGCGCAAACAAGGCGGGACGCGACAACTTGCGGGCCGGCATCGCGCCACCGGATTCCTCACACCCGCGATTCAATCCCTGCCCCAATGACATTGACTACCAGATTGAAGCCGACTACGCGGGCCTGATTGCACCGGGGCTGCCGCAAGCGCCCATTGATTTGGGCGAGAAATTCGGTCGCCTGATGAACTACGGTGATGGGGTATACGGCGGCCAATTCGTTGGCGCCATGTATTGCGAGGCATTTTTCTCGGAGGATATAGCGACAGTGATTCGGACTGCCTTGCAAGCGATTCCCAAGGAATCCCAGTATGCGGAAATGGTTCGTGACATGCTCGCCTGGCATCGTGAAAAGCCGGACGACTGGCAGTTCGCCTGGAACAAAGCCGTCGAAAAGTATCGGAAGGACAAGGAATACCAAAAGGCTTCCAACGGAAATATTGATGTCAAGATCAACGGGGCGATGATCCTGCTGGGACTCCTGTACGGAAACAAGGACATGGAAACCACGACGGTGATTTCCATGCGTGGCGGCTTCGATTCGGACTGCAATCCCTCCAACGCGGCAGGCGTACTGGGCACAATGCTGGGCAAATCAAGGCTGGAGCCCAAGTACGTTCAGGCACTCAAGCGAGACAAAAAATTCGCCTATACAGCCTACAATGTGAACGATTTGCTGAAGGTCAGCGAGCTTTTGATGCGTCAGGTTGTGGCTCGTTATGGTGGCCGTATTGAAGGCGATACGCTGGTGCTGCCGCAACGGGCGCCGGAACCATCCCGGTTGGAATTGAGCTGGGCGCCGGGGCCCATCGCCAACAGTCGCTTCACCGAAGAGGAAATGAGCCGCATTGAGTTCAAGCTTCACCCTGCGCACAAAGCCGACCTGCTGGCGCCCAATGATCCGACCGCCAAGGTGCAAGCTGTTCTGGACGTCCTCTTCCCTGGATGGCAAAGCAGTGAAAATGCACCCGACATGAAACCGGGATATCGCGCCGAACGCAACGGACGCCAACACATCGTGATGACACACCCCAAAAGCCGTACCGAGGGTGCCATCCTCTGGAAAAACATCAAGGTACCGGAAGCCGGGGCAAAGCTCTACGCCTCCGTCGCACCACACGGAAAGCAAGGTGATTTTACCCTGGAAATCAGAATCAACGGAAACGCAATCCAAAAACAAAAAATCCAGCAACAAGGTGATAAAATCTGGTTTGACCTTGTCGTTGACCTTAGCCCATACGCAGGGCAAACCATCAAGCTTGAATTGGACAACCAACCCGATAACTGGTACTGCGAAGCGGCTTATTGGCAACGACTTGAGGTTGAATAGAGCCTGTGCCGGCACTTGCCTGATTTTGCTTGCTTGTTCATTGCGACAATGTCGCTGCCCCGGTCCCGGATACCTTGGAAGAAGATGAAGTAGCGGCCTTTCCACCTCAGAAAGCCGAGAGGAAGAGAAATCAAAGTGGGGCCGGAATACGTGCCGCCAGTGCCACATTTTCAACTTGGCGTTGACACTGAAAACTGGTTGCGGGGTAACCGGTTGCCCATTGATAGTGGCCGGTCGCAGGCGAAAGAGTGAAGGTTTTTATCCGCAGATGTCGCAGATTGACGCAGATTTTTGGCGGCATGTCTCGCATCGCCGCTGT
>JAAZKQ010000390.1 GCA_012799755.1 Lentisphaerota bacterium
CGCCGTCCATACTGTCCATATTGTCCATACTGTCCATAGCAGCTGACAGAAACAACGGTTATCAATGAGTGACCGCTTACAAATAACGCCCAGCGACGGCCTGCTACCGAGGCGGCGCACTCGACAAAGAAAACGCGCGAATCGCCGTGCATCCAGCGGCTCGCGCGTGGATACGTCTACAGCTTATTGAGCAGCGCTCAGACCATGGCCAGGAAAGTCCGGCAGACATCCGCGATGCTCGCATTGGTGCGCACGGGAATGACTTCGCTCTGGTAGCACTTCAGGCGCGGCGCCTGCTTGAGCAGCGTCATGCAATGCTGCCAGTCAATATTGCCCCGCCCCGGCAGCAAATGCTGGTCGTTCTGGCCGTCGTTGTCATGGAGATGACAGGTGGTGATTTCCGGCAGGAGCTTCTCAAGGATCTTGTCGTCGTAGGGCACGGGGCCGAAGCGTTTCCAGCCATTGATGGGTGCACTGACCTCGAAATGACGCTCAAGCGCCATCAGGTTGGCATGGCCGGAATCGAAGCAGACGCCCAGGTGCTCCGAACGGAAATGAGCAATTAGGTCCAGCAGCTTCTCCGGCGTGCTGGTGGGAAACCAGATGTTCTCGATGGCAATGGTCACGCCCAAGCGCTCCGCCAGCGGCAGCAGTTCCTCCAGCGATTGAATGATCGCCCTGTGAAGGTCATCGAGACTATACGCCGCAAAGCATTCGGGTGTATTGCCCACATGCACGGCGATGCTATCTACCCCAAAATCCGCCGTGATCCGCAGCGCAAGCTTCAGCCGCTCAAGCATGATTGGCCGCAGCTCAGGAATGGGTACATTGAGGTCTTCGTTGGGCCCGAAAGGCGCATGCGCGTCCACAAAGCGGGTACCGGTGTTGTTCAGATCGTCACGGAGCTTCCTGGCGAAGTTTGGGTTTTTCATGATCTCGCTGATCAGCGTATCCGTCAGCACCAGATTCGTCACGCCATTGACGGCGAACTCCTGCATGACATAGGGGCGAGTCTTGTCATTCGTGTGCTCAAAATCAAAGAGACAGGTCAGGGGCGCAGTGTGCATGGTTGAATTCCAAAATTTGAGGTGAGAATAAATAAGGGGACGGGCAAACGAAACAGCAATATAGAACCCCAATCAACACCGGCAAGAACCGCCACCGCAAAGAACAAAGACCTGTAACTGGAAAACGTAAACACAGATTATTTTTGGCTCACGCGAAGGTGCGAAGGGGAGATTCGCTGCGTTCCGCAGATTGGCGTCCCGTGGCCGCGCGCTTGCGTACGGCAATGAAGACGACAGCTTCGCCACTGCGCGGCAATTCACGCCGTCGCGCCTTTGTCTCACGCGCCCGATCAAACAGCCGTCGTTTGTTTCATATCCCGCACGGACTACAGTGAACACCATGCTTTTCGAGCTTGCTTTTATTCATTCCCCACTGTAAAAACGGAGGATTCGCCAATGACCCATCGCGTATTTTTCGGCCTGCTGGCCCTGACTGCCGCCTGTGCGTGGTCGCAGTCACCCAACCTGCTCCCCAACGGTGATTTTTCCTTGCGACAACGGGACCCGCGCACCGCGCTGGGCTGGGAGCCCCTGGCGGCACAAGGAACAGTCATCCAAGTGGATCGTGACATTGACTTCCAGGGCTCGCCCGCCCTGCGCATCACCTCCTCAGCTGACGGCGAAAAGAAGTGGCACTGGTCATCGCGGACAGTGCCGGGGCTGCAGGCGGGCAGGCCCTACACCCTCAGCGCCTACGTTCGCAGCGAGGGCCTGACTGACGGCTCGCTGGCCTACATCTCACTGAACTGCTATCGCGGCATCGGCGGCGCCCGTCGCTCGCAGACCAACGACAGCCGCAGCAAACTCACCGGCACGAAGGACTGGACGCGCATTGTCTTGACCATCCCCGAGCTGGCCAAGGGCAGCTCCGAAGTGCGCGTGCATCTCTGCCTTTACGGCACGGGCACCGCCTGGTTCACCCAGGTACAGGTCGAGGAAGGCAACGAAGCG
>JAAZKQ010000391.1 GCA_012799755.1 Lentisphaerota bacterium
ATGAGGTCGCGGCCATTCCATTCCGGCAGCGTCTTGACGAAGTCCAGTGATCGCATTACTCGCAGGTACATGCCTTTGAAGTAGAACTGATCGCGGTCGTTCTTGCCCTGATGGTAATAGCTCTTAAGCTCATTATCCCTTAGGTTGCTGTAGAATTCCGCCGGTTGGCCGTTGGCAATGCCGTGGGCGTTGACGTCGAAGCTGATGGCGTTGGCCCGATAGCGCTTGCCGGAGCTGCCGACGCCGGCGCCGTGGTAAGACACGACCGCAGGCAAGGACTTCGCCTGAGCGCCGGCGGGCATCACCAGGTAGCCCGACACCGGCATGCCGCCCGCGCAATCAACTTTGACGTCAAAGGCCACGAATTTGCCCTCGTGGTCTTTGCTCACCGGGCTGGCTTCCAAGCGGGGATTGAGGGGCAGCGCATCCAGGGTGGCGCGCTGCTGGGCCCAGAAGGCGTCAAAGTCGTCCGGGCACTTGCCGGCATAGCGCAGCTCCAGCGGATCAACCATGGCGCCGACGCCGGCCGGTGATTTGGCCTTGAGCTCAATGCGTTTGCCCTCCTTGTCCACGGGCGTGAACATAACGTAAGCCCAGCCGGGGGTGTCGAGGCTGGTGCTGATGAGCACGGGTTCGGCGGCGCTGATGACTTCGCCGTTGATGGTGTCATGGCCATCGCGGCGGAGGCTGTATTTGAGGGTTGTTCCGGCTTGGGCTTGGTCGTCAGCCAGGAGTTGCACCGCGAACTGGATGGTCTCGCCTTTTTTGTAGATGCCCTCGGGTTTATCGGTCGTGGCTTTAATGGTGTACACCTGTGCGTGCAAGGACAGGGTTGTCAAGAGGGCGACGATAAGACTGAGGAGACGGAGTTGCTGCATCATGGTCATTCCTTTGCTTGTGTTGATGGGAATTATGTCGGCATGGCGCCGGAGTTCGTTTGAGCGTAAATCGCAGACATTGCTTGTCAGGTGGGTGGGTGTGTACGAAAAGTGATAGTGAAAGGGTAATCGGTCACCGATTGATACCAGTCGTGGTGGTGGTCTTTTTCTGCTGTAGTGCCTTTACAAGGCACTGCCTCCTGGGGAGCTCGCCACCCCAGCCTGAAGGCTGGGGTTAAGCATGGTTAAGCGCCTACGGCGCAACATGGACAGTATGGACAATATGGACTCTATGGACTTTTGGTGCGTGCCGGTCGCCTTCCTCCTCCGCTGGTCAGCGCTGACGGCCTTGGCGGGTTTTAAAGGTGACCTTGCCATCGCTGATTGTCAGCGAGTCCAGTTGCCGCAGCCAGGGCGAGTTGTTCTGCATCAGCAGTTGGCCGAGGTCTTTTTCGTTGATTTTTTTCAGAAGGAAGTCGGGCAGGGGCTTGTCGCCAACCATGACTTTGGTCACTGCGAGTTCGATCTTGCCGTCCTGGGCGCTGGCGGTGATGGTGAAGTCGCCATTGAGGTAGCGGCCCTCCATGCCGGGCACGTCATGCAACTGCAAGCTGGTGGAAGCCACGACCAACCCTCCATCAACGTCCAGGGACAGCCGCTTGCTGAGGTCCTTCCATTCAGGGACGACGGCCAGCAGCTGGTTGAGTTCCTGGCCTGCGACCTCAATGGTTTCGGCGCGCCCGAGTTCGACGGCCTGGCGGGCCTTGCTGTAGATACGACCGAGTTTCTGGGTCTGGCTGCGATCAACTTCGACTGGGGTGAACTGGCGTGGCTGGTCGCTGGTCCAGCTCTTGCGCAGATGGCGGAAGCTCAACCAGCTGGCCAGGAGCGCCAGCAGCAGCAAGGCAACGCAGACGCCGGCAGTGATGCCCAGTATGCGCAGGGCCTTGTTGGTTTTAGGAGTCTTTTTTGGCATGGGTGGCCTTTTCCGGTTGATATTTGAAACGGGTGCTGAAGATGTAGAGGCAGAGAGCGCAGAGGCCGCTGATGAGTGGGCCATAGACAATGCCTATCGGGCCGAAGGTCTGCAAACCGCCCAGAATGGAGAAGAACAGCACGAAGTAACTCATGCCGGTGCGGCCGCCGCTCATAAACAGCGGCCGGAGAATGTTGTCCACATTGGCGACGATGCCGCCGCAGCCGATGGCCAGGAAGATGGCGCTGCCGGTCTGGCCGGTGATCAGCAGGTAGCCGACGGCCGGCACCCACACCAGGCTCGTGCCCACAAAGGGGATGAGTGAACACACACCCAGCACCGAACCCCAGAACAAGGCCGGGATATCAACAATCCAGAAGAGGATCATTGCCACGCATGCCTGAACTACCGCCGTGCCCAAAATACCCACCAGCACGGCCTTGGCGACGTCGCGGATGCGGGTGATGATTTCGTCCTGTTCGCTGTCACCCAGGGGCGAGATACGCTTCAAGTAGCGGATGAAGGTCCTCCCATCCCGGAACATGTAGAACATCACAAAGAGCATGATGAAAAAATTCAACACAATGACCCAGGTCTTGGTCAAGGCCCGGAAAATGTTGTCGAGGAGAAAACTGAGTACGCGGCGGCTGGCATTGACGATGATTTTGCCGAGGTCGGGCTGAGCGCCGCTCACGCCGGGCTGGGCGCTGGTGACGCCTTTGGCGTGCATATCGGCGTCCGGCGTGGCTGGCGTGGTCGCGGCGTCGTTGTCGTCTGGACTGGCTTGGCCGTCGCCGGCGTCTGGGTCGGCCTCGCTGTCTGGTGTCGGCAACATGGGCTGAAGGAGGTTGGCCTTCTCAGCGATCATGTTGATTTTATCGTGCAGGTCGTACTTGTCAATGAGCGCTTGCAATTGTCTTTCCATCTGGCCGTCTTGGATCCAGCGCAGGCCGGCGCTCATGCTGCTCTGGCCTTGTTTGATGACATTGACCGTGAAGAAGGCCAGGGGAATGACGATACAGCAAAAGACGATGGCGACGGAGATCAGCGCGGCGATACGCTCCTTGCTCTTGCGCCACATGCGGGCCCGCGCCCGCAGCAGGGTGGGGGACAAGGTGCTTGCGTCTTTTTTTCGCAGTCGGCGCATGCTGCGGCTCAGATTGTGGACGAAGCGGCTGACGCGGCCATGGAGTGGTGACAGCATGGTTGCGCCAAGGATGCCGAGGATGATCGCGTGCAGAAAGAAGCGCACCAGGTAGATCACGCCGATGAACAGAGCCACCGTCAGCAGCAGGAAAGCCAGTTTGGCGATATTTGGCGCCCAGCTGCGGCTGTCGTCACTGGCGGCTGGCGGGGTGACTGGTGTTTCGGACTGTTGGGACATCAGGGGGGGCCTCGTGGCTGTAACAGGAGCGAACAGGGGACGGCGGGGCGTGGCTCGCCGGGGAATCAGTAAGCAGCTAATATACCCTAATATCGTGCCAAGACACGCTCCAGAGCCGCCAACAACGCGTCAATATCCTGCGCGCTGGTTCTTGGCCCGAGGCTGACACGGATGGCACCGCGGGCGATTTTTTCCGGCACGGCCATGGCTTTGAGGACATGGCTGAGTTCCTTGCTTTCCGCGCTGCAAGCGCTGCCGGTGCCCACCAGTATCTGCTCCCTTTCGGCCAGCAGGCGCATGATGATGGCGCCCTCATAGCCCTCAAAGGCGAGCATGGCGATATGAGGCGCAGCGCCGGGCGGGGACAGCAGGCGGCAGCGGTAACGCTCAAGACGTGTCAGGCCCTCGTGCAGCCGCCGGGACAGCGCTTGGTGTTGCCGTTGCAGAACCGGCATGGCGGCGCAGGCCATTTCAGCGGCGTCGGCAAAGAGTAGCACGCCGATGGTGTCAACCGTGCCCGAGCGCATGCCGCGTTGCTGGCCGCCGCCGAGAAGCTGCGGCGTCAGGGCATGGCCGCGACGGACAACGAGGGCGCCGACAGCCTGCGGACCGCCGATCTTGCGCCCTGAAATCGCCAGGAGGTCAATGCTCGCCGCCTGCCAGGGAATGGGGCATTTGCCCAAGCTTTGCGCCGCATCAACAAGCAGGGCGGTTCTCTTGTCGCCAATGTGGCGGCGACAGGCCGCCAGGTCTTGGATGGCGCCGGTTTCGTTGTTGACGTGGCTGAGGGCGAGTAATGCCGGCGGCTGCTGGAGGTCGAGCAGGACCTGGCCCTGCGGCGTCAAGGGCAAGACTTTGCCGGGCTGACCACGCTTGAGACGTGCCTGGAAAGGGACGAGCATGGCCGCGTGGGCGCCGGCTTCGCAGTGGATTTCCTGCTCCGGCCTGCAGACAAAGCCCTGGACGGCCAGATTCAGCGCCTCGGTGCCGCCGCTGGTCCAGATGACCGATGCCTCGTCCGGATTGCTGCCGATGCAGGCGAGGAGGCGCTCTTCGGCCTTGATGATCGCGCGTCGGCAGAATTCCGCAAAGCAGCTGCCGCCGTGGGGGTTGACAACGAAGTCGCGATGATAACGGCGTGCGCGTTCCAGCAGTTCGTCGAAACAAGGCGTTCCGGCTGCATGGTCGAGGTAGATGGCTGGTTTGTTGCTGGACGGCATCGCATGTCCTCCCGGAGCAGTGCGCTGTGTCGGCGCTGAGATCGTCACGCCACGTCAACCGGGTTCAGTAGCGCACATAGCTCCAGGACAATGGGCGGTTGTTTTCGTAAGGCAGGTAGCCATGAAAACAGCGCGGGTCGTCATCAAAAAGCAGGGGCAGGAAATAGCGGTCGCCCTCCCACATGGGCAGTTCGGCCAGCTTGGCGATGGGCACCCATTGCAAGGGGCCTTCATTGCTGGCGGCGGCGACCTCGCCGGTGAAACGCTCGATGAGGAAGATGAAGGCCAGCCAGTCTTCGCCCTTG
>JAAZKQ010000392.1 GCA_012799755.1 Lentisphaerota bacterium
GATAAAAAAACGAACTGCCGCGGCGAGGACTCACGACTCATAAGGCATGATCCCATGGATTGGACAACCGGGACGCCCTGGACTGCGGGGAATGACATATTGGACTCGGGGGACTGCCTGGCCGACGCCGGGGACTCCTGGCGGACAACACGTATCAATCAGTGGCCGCTTACGCAGAGCAGCCAGCGGCCACCCATTGATACTCGTACCCGACCGGAGTAGAAGCCGTCTTCCTGACATGCCCCGCCAGCCCCCCCTATACAAAAATTTCCGTGTGTTCCGTGTGTTCCGTGGTTAAAAAACCGTTTGGAACTATGGGGTGTTGTCCAATGGGTGGACGATTACTGTGGCGCAATTTGCCCGCAAAACATCGCAGGCACAGCGCCGCCTGGCGCTATATTAGACTATGCTTTTGCCGCCAAAACCATCAAACCAGAGAACAGGAAAGCGGACTTGCCATGAAAATTGCCATCTTGTTTTTTGCCCTTTCTTCAATCATCACACTGTCAGCTCAGCCGGCCTTGCTTCCGACCGACAATCTGGCAATCAGCGTGCGCAACGGCGCACAAGAGCGCAAGAATATGGTTGTCGCCCAGCGTCTGACACGCGACTGGGCAGCGTCTGTCGCAAACGGCGGTCTTGCCGAACAGCATGCGGACGGGAGTTTCACGCCGGTTCCTTTTGCGCTGGACAATACGGGCGAAGCTCCGGTCTTGGTCTGGCAGATGCCCGGCGCCACCGCAGCGAATGCCCTGCGGCGCTTTGCGTGGCGCGCAGGCCAGCCCCTGCCTGCCGGGCCAATCAGCGATCTGAGCGTCGCAACTGACGACACGCGCATCGCAATCACCAACGGATATTTCCGGCTGGCGCACCCGCTTCGCGGCAAAGGCGGCTTCCCGCAGGACATTGAATACGTTCAGTCAGGACATGCCGACCCGGAACTCTACTTCCTTGATCGCATCGTCCGCAAGAGCGAAGACGGACGCTTGCTGCAGTATCACGCCAAAAGCTGCGAAGACGCAAGCGCGCGCGTGGTGTTCACGAGCCCGCTGCGTGTCGTAGTGGAGGTGCAGACCGGTTTCGGACAGCATGCCGCCGAGACGCCCGGTCAGCCGCAGGCGGTCTATCGCTACACCTACAGCGCCAACTCACCGGTCGTGCAAGTGGAGGCGCGCTATACGCGCACGGACGACGGTCCGTGGCGCGAGCTGCACTTCCTCCATCTCACGCGCAATGAGGCGCACTACAAGCGCTTTGTCACCGGGGATGGCGGCGTCACGCAATCCTTACAGCCGAAAGGCACCCGCAGTCGCGCACTGCACGGGGCACAATGGGGAGTCATGGCAGATGAGACGGACGCCTGCGGTGCCGGTTTTGAGGGCGTGACCTGTTGGGATGCTTCGGATGAATTTGTGTACTACATCCGCAGCGGTCACATGACTTGGCAGGGCCCTGAAGCCCGCTTTGAGGGAGGGCTCTACTTTGGCCCCGCAGGCGACCAGGTTTGGTACAGTCAGTGGTTGGGGAGCGAGCGCGAGCCGGAAGTTTCGCTCTTTAAGGAAGGCCGCCCTTGGGTGCCAATCGAGCGCGAGCCACCGAAAGGCGCCTACCGCCTGGAAAACGCAGCCTTGCGCATAGTGTTCGCTGACGCAGATCAGGGCTTCGATTGTACGGGCATTGAGAACCTGCTGGCCGATAACACCCGCTTCGTACGTGCGCGTAGCAGCTCGCCGGGCTTGTGGTCGCTAACCTTCAAGACGCCTGTGGATGACGCGGGGAAGCAGGAGACCGCAGTGCTTTCCAACCGCTCTCCCGCCGCACGGCGCAGAGCCGTACCTGAAAGCCGTCGGCTTGTGTTTGTGTGGGAGGGCCTTGACCTGCCGGAGGAGCCGGGCGTGGTGGATGTGCGCGCCGAAGTGTCGCTGGACGCTGGCGAGGACGCTAGCGCGTGGCGTATCTA
Organism: Lentisphaerota bacterium; assembly: GCA_012799755.1. Taxonomy (GTDB): domain Bacteria; phylum Verrucomicrobiota; class Lentisphaeria; order Oligosphaerales; family Oligosphaeraceae; genus Oligosphaera. The sequence goes on from JAAZKQ010000392.1 coordinate 1,961, forward strand.
TGTGACCAACCGCAGCCGGCGCTTTGGCTTGGAGGAAAGCTCATACCCGCTCCTCAACGAAGTGGTGCCGCCGGGCGTCGGCGACGTGCTGCTGCCACGCGGCAACTGGGGCGGGCGCTTAATGCCCCGGCATCGCGGTAATTTCGCAGCGTGGTATCCATCGGCAAGCTGTCCGCTGCAGATGATGGCCTTCCAACTGGGCGAAGCCGGCCTCTATCTCGCCGCGCATGACGGTGTTGCAACAACCAAGCGGCTGAGCATCAGCGGCAGCCAGGATGCTACATTTCAGACGCTGGCCGAGCAAGCGGGTGTGCCGGGTGCGGCCGGCGCGCCGACATATCCCGTAGTGGTCGCGGCCTATCGTGGCGACTGGTGGCAGGCGGCGCGGCGCTATCGCGATTGGGCCGTACAGCAAACCTGGGCCGCCAAGGGGCCGATCGCAGAACGCGAGGATTTCCCACCCCGTCTCAAGGAGTTAGGCTTCTGGATGGTTCTGTACCGCGCGCCGGAAGGGATCACCAAGAATATGGAGCAGGCGGCCGAGCTCTTTCCGGACATGCCCATCGGCGTACATTGGTACAACTGGCACCAGATTCCCTTCGACCATACCTACCCGGAATACTTCCCGACCAAACCAGGCATGGCCGAGGCGACACGCGAGATGACCGCAAAGGGACAGACGGTGATGCCCTACATCAACGCACGGCTGTGGGACACGGAAATCCCGAGTTTTGCAACCGCTTTCCCCGCCGCCGCCAAGCAGCCGAACGGCAGCAGCTACGTCGAGATCTACGGTTCGAAGCGCAAGCTGGCGCCGATGTGCGCCGCGACGCCGCTGTGGCAAGCCAAGGTGCAGGAAATCTGTCAACGTCTGATGGATGAGTGTGGCGTCAATGCAATCTATCTGGATCAGATCGGCGCCGCCAGACCCGCGCCATGCTATGATCCCACGCATGGCCACCCGCTGGGCGGTGGCGGCCATTGGACCGCCGGCTATCGGACGCTGCTGACCCCAATCAAGCGCGAGGCGGCGCGCCGCAACGTCGTGTTGACCACTGAGAACACGGCCGAGCCCTACATGGATAACATTGATGCCTACCTGACCTGGAATCCGCGCGTACAGCAGGACGTGCCGCTTCTGCCTGCCGTCTATTCAGGCTACACGGTCTATTTCGGCAGCCCGCAGTCCGCAAAAGATTCGCTGGACGCCTTCTGCGCCGCGCAAGCGCGCGACTTCCTCTGGGGCTGCCAACTGGGCTGGAACCACGAGTGGATTCTGCAACCCGCGCATCGTGAGAAGCAGCAGTTCCAGCTTGAACTCTGCCGCTATCGTCTGGCAGCCCGCGCCTTCATGGTGGAGGGACAGCTCCTCGACGAACTGCGCCCGATCAATGAGCCACCGCTGGTGACGCATCTGTGGCACAGGAACCAACCGCATACCGCAAACCTGCCGACAGTCATGGGTACGCTCTGGTGCGATCACTCCCGGGAACGCCTCGCAGTCGCAATCGTCAATACCACCGACATGGCGCAGGCCTTTGCTGTCCGTGTCGAGCCGGAACGCTGGCTGAAGAATCAGGGCCCGTGGAATCTTCACGACCTGATGCCCTCAGACAAGGCGCCGCTGCCCTTGCCGGAAGACCGGCTGCTGCAGTTCGATAACCTCGCAGCACGAGAAATCCGCATCCTTGTGATCGCTCCCCGGTGATTTTTACGCTGTAAATTCATTGGCTCGCTGAGACCCGGCAGCGGCGGCGGCACCTGTCCTGGGCCGGCCTGTGGTGCCCGTTCAGGGCATTGCCACTTTGCAGCCCAAAATAACCAAGGGTCACGTCCACCCTGCCCCAATGTCCACGGCTGACCGCTTGCCTTGGAAGTAAGCGGTCACTCGTTGATAACTGTTGTTTCTGTCAGCTGCTATGGACA
>JAAZKQ010000393.1 GCA_012799755.1 Lentisphaerota bacterium
ACGGCCACGGCGGCCGCCCCGGCCGAGCTCGAATGGCACTATTCCGAGTTGTGGGACCTGCCCGCAGCGGGCCTCAAGGACGGCGATCTCCTCAGCTGTCATGTCGTCGTGGCAGACAATCGCCAGCCCGACCCACAGACCGCGCGAACAGAGATATTCTTCGTCGTCGTGCGCCCCGAACCCGAAAGCATTGACGCCGAAGGCAACGAGTCCCAGATGCAGAAGGGCGACATCTCGGACCTGCTGGCGGAGGCCAAACGGCTGTTGCGCCTGACCTGGGACGCCATGCAGCAGATTGACGCCGAACGCGCCCGCAGCAGCAGCGAACTCCTGCGTGACCTCAAACAGCTCGAACTGGACGTGCGCAGCCGCTTCCACGACATGCAGGAAGAAGCCCTGGGCATGATGGGCGAGCCTTTCACGACGCTTTTTGCCCGCGCCTCGCAGGAACTGCTTGAAGCCGCCAAGATGGTCGAACGCGCCCTCTTGGAAGAAGGCGTCGCCCCGCAGGAACGGGCCCTGGCCGCCTTGACCCAGATCGAAAACGAAATGGTCAAAAACGCCATGCGCAGCAAAAAAGCCAAAAGCGGTGACGAACAGGGTGAGGGCGAAGAACAGGAACAACAGGACAAGCAACAGCAGCAACAACAGCAGCAGCAGGCCCAGAGCCAGCAGGAAAAGATCAACCGCCTGAAAAAACAGCGCGAAGCCCTGCAACGGCTGATCGGTCGGCAGGAAGAGATCAATCGCGAAAGCCGACGCGCTGACGCCGACGCTGACGCCCTCGCCGGCAAGCAAGGCACGCTCCATAACGACACCAGCGACCTGCGCCGCGACATCCAGGCCAGCCCTGAGGGCAAGGACGCCGCCGAGGCCCTTAATCGCGCCACCCGTGAAATGGACAACGGCAGGATGGCCTTCGGGCGCGAGGACCTGCGCAGCGGCGGCATCCACGGTACCCGCTCCCTCGCGGCGCTGGTCAGCGCCCTCCGCGCGCTCGAAGACGCCCTGCGCAACGCCTCGGCCAACCAGATCGCCCAGCTCGCTCAGCAAGCCGACCAGCTCTCACAGGAACAGCAGGAGGCCGCGCAAGCCTCCGCCGAGGCCGCCACCCAGCCGCCGGACGCTGGCACCGCCAAGGCCATGCGCGAGAAGCAGAATGAACTCAAGCGGCAGAGCGACGAGCTCATGCAAGCAATCAGCCAGGCCGCCGAAAGTCTGCAAGACGATTATCCCGAAGCCGCCAAGGCTCTGCGGGCCGCCGCCGAGCAAAGCCGGCAGCGTGAATTGCCCGCGCACCAGCAGCGAGCCATCAACGCCTTGCTCTACAAGCGCTACGAGCGCGCGCGCAAAGACCAGGTTGATGCCGCCAATTATCTGCAAGCATTGGCCATGGACTTGCAAAACGCCTCGGCGCAGCTGCCGCCAATCGGCGAACAGGACCTGCGCGAAGCGCTGCAACAACTCGGCGAGCAGGCCGAAAAGGTCAGTCAGGCCATGCAAGATCAGAATCAACAACGGGCCAGTCAGCGGATTGAGAATGCCCGGCAGAGCACAGCCGATATGCTGCAGCGACTCGCCGATGCCGGCAAGGACATGCGCTTGCAGCAGCTCAGCGACGACCTGCGCCTGCCGACGGGCGATGCCTCGCCAAGCGCCGCCGGCGCCGAAAGCATCGAGCGTTTCCGCGCCGCCGCCGCAGTGCTGACGCAGCATTTGGAGAAGTTGCTGGTGGAGCGCAAGTTGTCCATCCGCCGGCAGGTCAGTCCGCCACCCGCCAAATATCAGCGGCTGGTTGAGGAGTACTTCAAGAGCCTGAGCCGCGAATAGCATGGGGATGACTGCGGCGCTGGAGGATATGAAACGAATGTTCAAGGTCACGACGACATGATATCACATTGGGAACCGGCCATGCCCTGGTGGCTGATCGCGCTGTGGCTGTTGGCCATGCTCGCCATCATAACATGGTCCTATCGGCAATTCAGCGACAAGATCAGCCGCACCTACCGGCTGGGCATGCTGGCCTGCGGCCTCGTTGCCCTACTGGCGGCGCTGCTGCTGCTCATGCAACCGATGCAGGTGCAGCGGACGCCGGAAACGGGGTCCTTCCGCTGCGTCGTCCTTGCAGACCAGTCTCTGAGCATGGAAACACGCGACGGCGGCGACGCGCAGGCCCGCAGCAATGCTCTCAGCGAGCTTCTCGCCGCCCGCCCGCCCGTGCTGAATACACTCGCCGGCCAAGGCCGGCTGGAATACTACGGTTTCGCTGAGGACAGCCACGCGCTGGCCTTCGCCAACGGCCGGCCCTTGTTGGAAACCCTGCCCGGCCGCACAGCCCTGGGAAGCAACCTGCACCAGCTGCTCAGCGATGCGGAAAAAGGCTTGGCTCTCGGCGCCGTCGTCCTGCTTTCCGATGGCCGCAACAACAGTGGCGAGGCGCCCATGGAAGTCGCCAAGCGCTATCGCGCCAAGGGCATACCCATTTCCTGCGTGGGTTTCGGCAGTGCGCGCGCACCCTGGGACCTGAGCATCAGTACCCGGCAGGACAGCCTCCGTGTGCAACGTGATCAATCCTTCACCGTGGACGCCACCGTCACCAATCACTTTCCGGAGCCAAAAACCGTCGTCATCACTGCGGCCGACCGCGGCATGGTCATGGCCGAAAAGACCATCGAAGTGCCTGCCAACGCCAGTGTGGACACCGCGCTGACGCTCAGCGCCAGCAACGCCGGCTTCCATACCTACGCGCTGCGGCTGCAACCGACGCCCGGTGACAGCCGGCCTGACAACGACGTTGACTTCATCGGCGTTGATGTACAGGAGCCGCCCACCCTGCGAGTGCTCTACCTCGGCGGCGGTCTTGACTGGGAATGGCGCTTCCTGCGCCAGCTGGCGGAAAACAATGAACAACTGCGCTTCTCTGCCATCATCCAGCTGGGCCCGGGGTCATTTTATCACTCGGGGCTAAGCGACGAGCAATGCAAAGAAAGCCTGGCCTTCCCCGATAAAACGACCTTCTACCGGGACTTCCATGCGGTCATATTGGACGCGCGCGCCGCACCGGCCATCAGCGCCGATGGCATCAAGGCACTGGAGTCCTTCGTCGCCAACAAGGGCGGCGGCTTGCTGCTGCGCGGGCCGCTGGACCTGCTGCCGCCGACCTTGGCGGCGATCATTCCGCAGCATCTGCCAGGCGGGCGCGTGGTGGTGCCCGCACTGCGCTTGGAGCCCAATCCCGATTTTATCTTCAACCGCGATTTTGCCGGCATTCTGCGCACCGGACGCGGCCTATGGCTGCCGCACAACACGCCCCTGTGGGTCGCCGGCGAGCTCAAGCGCGCCGCGCGCGTCGCATTGGCCCTGCCTTATGCCTCGCAAAGCATGCCGGCTCTGGCGGCGCAGGGCTACGGCGCCGGTCGCGCGGCAACCATGGCCGTGGAAAGCACCTGGCGCTGGCGCCTGGGCGACAACAGTCGCGATGAATTGCATCAAGTCTTCTGGACACATCTGCTCACCTGGCTTGGCGAAGTGGGCAAGGCGCAAGTCCGCATGCATTGCCGCGGCGTCAAAGCGCCGCTCGGTGATGAGTTGGCCATTGATATTTCTGTGCTCGGCGCGGATTTTCTGCCGGCGCCGGACGCGCAGCTCAACGCCCGCATCACCGCGCCGGACGGCAGTGAGCGCCAAATCCCCATGGAGCCCGCGCCGGACGAAGTCGGTCGCTACACCGCCTTGTATATCCCCACGCAGCCGGGAGAACATCAGGTCCTCTACGAAGTGCGCCTGCCGGAACAGCCGCTCTTGGAAAGCGGCACCTCCTTCGTCGCCCGCCAAAGCGGCATCGAGGCCGAGGACAGCAGCTTCAACGAAGCACTGCTGCGGGATATCGCCCGGGTCAGTGGCGGCGACTTCTTCACGCCGGAAGAGTTCCGGCGAGCGCGGCGCGTGCCGCTCGCCACGAGCATACCGATGCGGACAACGACACGGCCGCTGGCGTCGTCCTGGCTCCTTTTTGCGGTTCTGTCCGGGGCGCTGCTGCTGCTGTGGTGGTCGCGGCGCCGCATTGGCCTGAAGTAGGCGAAGCGGGCCGCAAGTGAGCTTGCCGGCCGGCAATGAAGACACGGAGGGCGTCATGAGCAGCAACGCAACGACAGTGGCGGTGGCGCTGGGCCTGGGCGCCAATCTGGGTGATCCGGCGGCGACCTTCGCGACGGCGCGGCGGCGGCTCGTCGCCGGCGGCCTGCGTCAGGAGCGCATGGCGAGCATCATCCGCACCGCGCCAGTGGACTGCGTGCCGGGCACGCCGGACTTCTGCAACAGCGCCCTGATCGGCGAATGGTCGGGCACGGCCACCGAACTCCTGGCCCTCTGCCAGAATATCGAGCGCCAGTGCGGCCGACCGGCGCGCCATTCCCGACGCGAAAGCCGCATGCTGGATATTGACCTTCTTCTCTTTGGTGAGCAGTGCCTCGCCCTGCCCGATCTCGTCGTGCCGCATCCTCGGCTGCGCGAGCGCTACTTCGCCCTGGCGCCGCTGGCTGAGCTGGCCGGCAACTGGCGTATTCCCCCGGACCTGATCAGCGTCGCCGACGCCCTTGCCGCGCTGCCGACGCCTTGACAACCCGCCGTCGCTCTTGCATTTGCCGGTCGCTGCAATATCGTCTTACTTTCCCCCGAAACACAATCATCAGAAAGGATTTTGACCATGAGCGAAAAAACTGCCCGCCGCGCGCCAGCGTATTTGGCCAACAGCATCATCTATCAGCTTTTTCTGCGGCCCTTCACGCCGCAGGGTACCCTCGCCGCCGCCACGACCATGCTGCCCTTCCTGGCTGAAAACGGCATTGATATCGTCTATCTCTGCCCGGTAACTTGGGCAGACGACGACCCCCGCGAGGAGTTCTGGAGCGACCGCCAGAAAAAGTCCCAGCTGAAGAATCCCCAGAATCCCTACCGCGTCAAGGATTACTATCGGATTGATCCCGAGTACGGCACGGACGAAGACCTGCTCGTCTTCGTCAGAGAAGCCCACGCGCTGGGCATGCGCGTGATTCTCGACCTGGTCTATTACCATTGCGGGCCCGCCGCGGTCTTCATTGAAGAACATCCCGATTTCGTTAAACGCGATGAAAATGGCCAGGTCAAATATGGCAGCTGGCACTTCCCCGAGCTCAACTTCGCGTCCGCCGAACTGCGCGAGTACCTGTGGGAAAACATGGAGTACTTCGTTGATAAATTCGATGTGGACGGCTATCGCTGCGACGTGTCGGGGGCAGTGCCCCTGGATTTCTGGGAAGAAGGCCGCAAGCGCCTGGAAGTAATCAAGCCCGACGTGATAATGCTCGCCGAAAGCGAGAAGGTTGAAGAACAGCTCTACGCCTTCGATATCAATTACGCCTTCAGCTGGCAGCGCACGCTTGCCAAGGTCTTCGGGCGAAAAGAGTCGGCCGGCAGCATCCGCGCCCTCTGGCAAGACATGGCGGACAAATTTCCCAAGGGCGCACGCCTCCTGCGCGCCACCGACAACCACGACATCAGCAATGACGAATACGACCAGCGCCACGAGCTCACCTGGGGCGCCCGCGCCCACGAAGCCGCGCTGCTGCTCAATTTCACCATAGACGGCGTGCCATTCGTCTACAACGGCCAGGAAGTGGCCGACA
>JAAZKQ010000394.1 GCA_012799755.1 Lentisphaerota bacterium
GCCCTGGGCTGGTATGTTTTGCGCCTTCAGCGCTGAAAACCAAAGAGGCGACAGGAAAACGCAAACACACCGGCCTTCCGACGCCAAGCAGCCTACTCTCAAAAAAATCTGCGCAAATCTGCGTAATCTGCGGATAAAAATGTCTGTTATCAATCGCTGACCGGTTACCGCAATTTTCACGTTTTTTGGCGGTTTGCCAAGAAAGGCGGTGACGGGCTGTTATATTGCAGCCCTTAACGGCGACGACGTGCCCAGTGTCGTCCGCCGCATTTCCGAATCGCCCGCACGTTGCGTATATCAAGGTCCGTTATGACTGAGCAGTCCGACACTCTTTCAGACATCGTCGTCCGCGTACTGGACGTCAAACGCTATTATGGCAGCGGCGAAGCTGTGACCAAGGCCTTGGACGGCATCTCGCTGGACATCTACCGCGGCGAATATCTGTCCATCATGGGGCCCTCGGGCTCGGGCAAGAGCACCTTGTTCAACATGATTGGCGGCATTGACTCGCCCACGGAAGGCATGGTCTTCATGGACGAGATTGATCTGGCGCAGCTGGACTCCTACGAACTGGCCTGGATGCGCTGCCACAAAATCGGCTACATCTTCCAGTCCTACAACATCCTGCCGGTGCTGACCGCATTGGAAAACGTCTCGCTGCCGATGATTTTTGCCGGCTTGAGCGCGGATGACGCTCGGGAGAAGGCCGCCTCAATTCTGCACAAAGTCGGCCTTGGCGAGCGGCTCTTCCATCGGCCCTACGAGCTTTCCGGCGGGCAGCAGCAGCGCGTAGCTGTAGCGCGCGCCATCGCCAACGACCCGGTAATCATCCTGGCGGACGAACCGACCGCCAATCTCGACGTTGATACCGGCCGTGAGATGATTGCCCTGCTCCGACAGCTGCGAGACAATGACGGCGTGACCGTCATCGCCGCCACCCACGACATGAAGATGCTTGACGCCTCAGACCGCATCCTGTGGATTCGCGATGGCCGGGTTGACCGCCTGGAGCGCCGTGAAGACCTCGATATCCGCATTGGCCATATTGACGGCAACGTACTTTAACCGGAGTGGAAACACGGCCATGCCGCGACAAGACAACAGCCATAGAAACCAGCCGGCAACTCCCATCAGTCGTCGAGATGCGCTGCGCAGCATTCCCGCCATCACGCCTGGCGTCACCTTCCATGATGATGATGACGGGCGCATACTCGTGCAAATACCCGTAGCGCCGGGCCGGGGCTTCCTCGGCTTTTTCCAAACTCAGGCTCGCACCCGCAAAGTCCGCCTGGACAGCATGGGCGCTTTCGTCATCAAGCAGATTGACGGCCGGCGCTGCGTCGCCGACATCGTTGACGCCTTCGCCAGCCAATACCGTAGCAACCGCCGCGAAGCCGAGCTGTGCATCGCGGACTTCCTCAAATCGCTCACGCAGAGAAATATCATCGTCATTGGCGTGCGCTGAGCGCGCCGGAACGTCACTACGCCGCCAACGGCAAGGATCAGGAATGCCCACGCCACATCACAACCCAGCAGACAGCGACCGGCAAAGCCCGCGCAATGGTGCGCGGCTCATGCTGTGGCTGCTGCTGACCGTCGCCACCGCCATCGGCAATGCCGCGCCCGTGGCGGTCGCCCTGCCCAAGCTGCCCATGGGCGCGCCCGGTTCAGCGGCCAATCTCGCCTGCGAAGAGGCCGTCGCCACCTTCTTCCACGCCGGCGGCACCGAGTACGGCGAGATGCGCTTCATCGCGCCCTGCTTCGAGCCCGGCGCGGCCACGCTGACGACGGCCGACGGCAAGGCCATGCGCCTCTACGCCATGCAGCCCGGCGTTGTCCGCCCAGGCAATTTCGCCGCGACGGAGTTCAGCGCGCCGCTGGTCTATGTGGGTTCCGGCGACGACGCCGAGTTGGCGCGCATCGCCGGCACGCCGCTAAGGGACGCCATCGCCGTCCTCGATTTCAACTGCGGCGATGCCTGGCGACGCCTCCTCCGTTTCGGCGTGATCGGCTTCATCTTCCTTGAGGACGGCGACAACGACTATCAGGACGCTGTGGATAAAATGACCGGCGGCGAAGTCGCCATACCCCGCTATTATCTGGCAGCGGATGACGCCGCGCAGCTGCGGGAAGCCTTCACGGCGGCGAAATCGTTGCCCGCGACGCTGCAAGCCACGCCTTCGCGCTGGACGAATCGCGAATTGCGCAACCTCTGGGCGCTGGTTCCGGGCGCTGATCCGCAACTGAGCAACGAAGTCATCGTCCTCTGTGCGCCAATGGACAGCAACGCCATCGTGCCCGAGTTTTGCGGTGGTGGCCAGACGCAAGCCAACCTCCGCCTCCTTCTACAACTCTATCAGCGCTTCTTGGCAGCGCCGCCGGCGCGCAGCGTCCTTTTCTGTGCGGTGAATGCCCACACCCGCAATACGCTCGGCGAGCGCATCCTCGCTTGGAATCTGTTGACGCCACGCAGCAAAGTCGAGCAGCTGCTGGATAGCGTGAACCAAAGCCTCCGCAGCGAGGAAATGTTCCTCGGCCACTACCAGCGCTTGTCCCTTGATCCCCCCTGCGACGACGACGAGGCCTTCCTCATTCAACTGCGCGACTTGGTGGACTCCACCACCGGAAAAAACGTCAGCGTCAAAGAGCCCATCGTTGACCTCGCCCGGCGCGAAGTCAATCTCCTCAAAGAACAGCTCCTCAGGCTCGCCCGCGATAAAAGCATCTCGGAGGAGGAAGGCCGCCGGCGCAGCCGCGAACTCGAAGCGCGGCGGCAGCATTATGTCAATGTTCTCACCCTCTTCAACAAGGCCGGCATCCGCACCAAGTTGAGTGAGCTTGACGACGTGGAGCTCAACATCCTCCGCAGCTATGTCCACGAAATCGTTGACACGCGCCGCAGCTGGTCCGAGCTTAATCGCCAGGAAATGGCGCGAGTTACGGCCAACAACGCCGTGCGCGGCATCTTGGGGATGCGCAGCGTCAGACTCGTCCTGAACCTGGAGTTGAGCTGGCAGAACCGCCTGATTGGCCTGTCCGCCAATGATCCGACCTGCACCGGCCGCTGGCAACAGCCCTTCGGCGTCCACGCCGCCGCCGTCGCCACGGAAATCACCGGCGACGACGCTGCCGGCATGACCTTCATTGACGGCATGACCCGCCGGGGCGGCCTGCCCGAAAACCATTACTTCCCCCGCAATTCAGAGACCGTCAGTGTCTTCCAGGCCGCCGGCCCCACGCCCGCCTTCGCCGTTCGCAACGTCTTCAGCTCCTATAACCGACTATTCACCACTGCCGACCGGCCGGAAGCCATTGACCAGCAACTGCAAGAAGACACCACGCAATTCCTTGCCACCTTCTGCGCGCGGCTCTTCAGCGATCCGTCGCTGAGCGATCCGTCGCTGCTGCTCACGCCCACCAATCAGGCCCGCACCTGGCAGCCCATCTGGGGCGTGCTGGTCAGATCCTTCAAGTTCGACGACTTCTCCGCTTCGGTGATGCCGCAGCTGCCGGTGCCGGGCAGCATGCTGCTCATGCACGACCCGCTGGACGGCGACCGCCTCCTCCGCTCCGGCGATGTCCTCACCGGCTACCTGGCCCTCACCGAC
>JAAZKQ010000395.1 GCA_012799755.1 Lentisphaerota bacterium
AATCTGCGGATAAAAAAACCTTCCACCACCAAGCAGCCTACCCTCAAAAAAAATCTGCGTTAATCCGCGAAATCTGCGGATAGAAAAAACCTTCCACCACCAAGCAGCCTTCAAACCACCAACCAACCCTCCCCCTCAAAAACAATCTGCGCTAATCTGCGTAATCTGCGGATAAAAAAACCTTCCACCACCAAGCAGCCCTCAAACCACCAACCAACCCTCACCCTAAAAAAATAATCTGCGTTAATCTGCGGAATCTGCGGATAGAAAAAAATAATTAATCCCGCCCTTGTTGCTCAGGCTTTGAGGAGGCTGTCAACCAGCTTGACGGCGCCGTTGGCGTCGTCGCTATGGCCATCGGCGCCGATTTCATCGGCGAAGGCCTGGGTGACCGGCGCGCCGCCGACAATGACCTTGACGCCCTTGCCCTTGAAATGGTCAACAATATCCTTCATGTAGGTCATGGTGGTGGTCAGCAGCGAACTGCAGGCAACGATCTGCGCGCCTTGTTTGACGCCGTCTTCGAACTTGGCGATATCGCAGTTGACGCCAAGGTCAATGACGTCGTAGCCGGCGCCTTTGAGCATGATGGCAACAAGGTTCTTGCCGATGTCATGGAGGTCGCCCTTGACGGTGCCGATGGCGATCCTGCCGTGGGATTTGCGACCGCTTTTGGCCAATTCGGGTTCAATGAGGGCGAGGCCGGCTTGCATGGCGCGCGCGGCGATGAGCAATTCAGGCACATAGGCCTCATTGCGGGAAAAGCGTTCGCCGATTTCGCGCATGGCGGGAATCATCCCCTTGTCGAGGAGGTCGTTGATGTCTTCCTTGGCCTCAAGGGCGGCGTTGACAATCGCCTTGACCTCATCACGCTTGCCTTTGATGACAGCAGTTTGCAGGGCAGTAAAATCAGTCATGATGGCTCCTTGTGGGTTGGGGACGGATCAGTTTTTGTATTTGCCGACGTTACGGCCAAGATCAAGGAAGTACTGGTAGGTCTCGTAGTCAGTTGACTCCGGGATGGAGTGGTCGCTATGGAAGATGAAACCATTGTTGCCCATGACCAAAGGCAGTTTGGCCATCACTTCACGCTCAATGCCGGGCAAGTCGTTGCTCGCGACGGGGCGGACGTCAATGCCTCCCATGAGGGCGATTTTGTGGCCGTACTGCTTGTAAATGCGCAGGAGGTCCATGCCGGCTTTGACCTCAATGGCCTGCAAGCAATCAATGCCGGCTTCGATCATGCCCGGCAACAGCGGCTCAACGAAGCCGCAGGAATGCATGATCACAGGCAGTCCGTGCGAGTGCACAAAGGCAATGGTCTTCTGGTGTCCGGGGAAGATCAACTCGCGGTACATTTCGGGCGACATGAAAGGGCGGCCACGGAAGCCCATGTCGTCAAAGAACCAAATGCCGTCGGGCTTGCCGGCTTCGGCGAACAAGATTTCCATGAGGCCGATGAGCAAATCGGCGAAGGTATCGGCCATATCTTTGATCCAGTCAGGATCAAGCGCCATGCCCAGGAGCATGTTTTCATGACCGACGACGGGGTGGATGGCCTCGAAGACATTGACCCCGCCCCAACAGAGGAAGCGCTGTTTTTCCTGGCAGCGTTGGCGGGCATAGCGGAAGCTATCAAACCTGATGCGTTCGCGATTGACCGTGAGGAAGGGCTTGGCGCGCTCTTCCCAGGCAGCGCGGTCGGCGATGGAATAATTGATGTGCTCGGGGGTGCTGTCGTGTAATTTGTGGCGCCGGAGAGTGGCGCCGTTGCCGTCGAGGAAGGTACGGGTGTCTTCGTCTTCGGCAACCAGCTGATCCTCCCATTTGTGATGAATCTTGAGATTAAAGGCCCAGCAGACTTCGAAATCCAGACCGAAATGATCGGCGGCGCTCTGCCCGGCAGGCATTTTGCCCTGCTCGACCCAGTTCTTGACCGTGTGGGTCCAAAAGGACTCCATCAGGCCAACCCGATCCACAGGCAGATGTTTGAGTTGCCGAGAGATGCGCTCGACGCTGCTGAGTTCTTGCATGTTCAGTCCCTTTGCGCAGGATATGACCGAAAGCGACCAATCGTTCCTGAAGTCTTGCTTATGCTCATGTATCCTATAGTGTAATGCAAAATATCGGCACGTTATACCGTATTATATGAAATAATTGCTCTATATTAGTTTTTATGAAAAAAAGTGAATTGACTGCCAGTACGCGTTTGGACCCGGCGCTCGGCGCCGAGATCAGCTTTCACGCCATTGCCTGGCGAGAAAATACGCGGCCCTCGGCCATACCGTCCGGCGGACATGTCCTCTATCACCAGCTGCCGCCGGAGGGTTCGATGTTGCACAGCCATGAGCATCCTGAAATCATCGTGGTAATCAGCGGGCGAATCATGCATCGCGTCAACGGCGAAAAGCAGCTATTGGAGACCGGCGCGCTGGTCTTTATTCGTCCTGATGATGCACACCAATTTCTGCCGGCGTCGGACCTGTCGCCCTGTGAAATGATCTTCCTGGCCTTCGACCTCGATTTGTTTGTAGCGGTGAGCAACTATCTTGAGGACGCCAGCTTTCTGCAGAAATACACCGAGCCGGTGCTGTCACCGATGTTCCACATGGAAGAATCGCGCCTGAACCAGCTGTCGCTGGAGATGCTGTCGGTGAACACCAAGAGCTTCACGCCGGCCCTGCGGCGAGCCTACATCAAAGCCACGCTGGTGAATCTCTTTGTGCGCTATTTCCTCAATGACAGCAATTACCTGCAAGCCGACAGCATCCCCGAATGGCTATCGCAACTTTGCGAGCTGATGCGCAAGCCCGAAAACTTCATCGCCGGCCTGAAACGCATGCAACAGCTGTCCGGCTACTCGCCGGAATATCTCTGCGCGGTCTTCCGACGCTTTTTGGACAAGACGCCGACGGCGTTCATCAATGAGCTGCGCATCAACCACGCGGCGCATCTGTTGTCGGACAGCAACATGGATATCTCAACAATTGCCGCGAAGCTGCACATCAAGAGTCTGAGCCGCTTTTACGCGTTGTTTCGGCGTTACTACGGCTGTTCGCCGGCGCGCTACCGACGGCGGGCCGCCAGCCGCCAACGCCTATAAAACGCTACGGCGCTATTTCATTCCGAACATTTCTTCTTTGAGGTCGAGGTAGAAGAGGTAGTCTGCGGGTTTGACATTGGGTGGGCAGCGGTGGTCGCAGAAGGGTATATAGCCGCCGCGAGCGACGTATGGCGCCAGGGAGTCCAGGTAGGCCCTGATGGCATCGGGGCCCTGGCCGAGGGCCATTTTATCCACGCCGCCCATGATGCGCAGCTGGCCGGCATAGCGGTCCAGGAGCTCGCCGGGGTGGCAGCAGCTGTTGACTTCGAAGGGGAAGAGGCAGTTGATGCCGGCGTCCAGGAAGCCGGGCAAAAGCGGGCGGACATCGCCATCGCAGTCGGTGTACCACAGATCAATGCCATGCTGATGGAGTTTCTTGCCGATGCGACGGTAACGCGGGACAACGACCTGCTCAAAGAAATCCAGAGTGATAATCGGGCCGCTTTTGAAGCAGATATCCTCCCAGCCGCTGGCGTAATCGAAGTCAATGTGACCAAGGACTTGATCGAGGAAGTCTTCCACCAGGACACAGGCAGTCTCGACCATGTCTTCAAGCATGTCGGGGTAGTCGTAGATGGCGTAAGCAATTCCCTCAAAAGTCAGCATGTCGCGAATACGACCAATCATGGAGCCGCAGTGTACGCCGAGGGGATAGTCGCGATCGGCCGGATGACGCGCGCGAATGGCGGCGACATCCACCTTGCGCGCGGGATTGTCGCGCCGGAAACGCAATTCTTTTTCCCGCTTCCAGTCCTCCGGCGTAACGATGCTGGCGCCGAGGTAATGCGGAATGGTGTCATGGCCATCCTTGGGCACTTCGACGATGAGGCCGTTGCCATCACGTTTGACTAGCGTGTTCGCGCGCTCCTCAATCACCTCAGGCGTGAAGCCCGGCGACATCCAGATATTGCCGCCCACAGTGGCAATGCGGTCGAAGTTGAAGAAAATATCAGCCTCGGCGTTGTTCTTGATGCCATTGTCAACGAAGATGTCCCACTGGCTGAAATTCTCATTCCAGTAGCCGAATTCCATATTGAAGCAGCGGTCAACGGGCTGCCAGTGCATTTGCCGTTTGAAACGTTCGCGATCCGTGAGAATACCGGGCCATTTGTTGCGACAGGGCGTGATGCTCATGATCTTTTTCCTTTATGCTGAGGTGCTAAGCTCGCGGTTGTAATCGTCTCTGGCGCGAAAGAACGCGGCGATATTTGCCGCCGGCGTGTCCACGGGCACATCGCAACCAGTGGAGTAAACCAGGTTAGGATAATCCGCCGTAGCTTTAAGAAAAGCGCGGCAGTGTTCATAAACAGCGTCCGCACTGGCATTTTTAAGCACGCCGACGGGATCAATGTTGCCCATGACAGGGAAATCCCGAGGCAGCTGCGGCAGAATATCAAGCATGGCGACGGCATTGCCGACATGCAGCGCATCGCAATCACTGGCACGGAGTAAGGCGAGCTGTTTTTCGATCCGTCCGCAATTGTGGAGAATAACCATGAAACTGTCATCCTTGACCTGCTGGATGATGCCCCGGAGGAAGTCAACGGCGAAGGTTTGGCACATGTCCGGCGAGAGGAGGCCGGCGACGGGCTCGGCGATGATCAGGCCATTGGCGCCGGTGGCCTTGATGGCGCGCGCGTAGTCCAAGAGAAAGGCCGATGTCTTTTCCAGCAGACAGCGGGCGGCTTCCGGCTCGGCGCCTGCCATCATCATGATTTCGCTCATGCCGACCAGGCGACCGGCCAGCGAAAAGGGGCCAATCATACCACCGAAGAGCGGCATGGACGACGCGCCCGCGCAGATGCGCAGAGCCCGCAAGGTCTCGCCGTCGCGCTTGCGACCGACGGGTGGAACGAGCAAGGCCCCAATGTCAGCGTCCTCGCCAAGGATGGGTGCCGTGACATTGGGAATTTCATCCTCAGCGAAGGCCACCGGACTGCCAAAGGCTTCGGCCTCAACGGAGAGGTCCATGAAGCTTGTGCAGGCATCGGCGCGACCATCGGCGATGACGGCTTTGAGGCATTGCGCCTGAAGCTCGCCGGAACGAAACGCGTTCGCGGCGCTGATGCCGAGTTGCCGCATGGCCGGCGCAGTCATGATTGGTATGGCCAGGCGGCGTGGCGAACTGAGAATGCGCTGAATGAATTGGTTGCTGCTGAAGGCCATGATCCTGCTCCTTGTCTTGCGCTTGCGCTGGGTTTCACAGTTTCCAGAGGGTCTTGAGGTAAGCCATGTACTGCCGGCAAATATCCACGGGAACATTGGCGGGAATATGGTTGCCGACGGCCCAAATCAGGCCTCGGCAAGACTTGGCGAGCGCGTGAGTTCGGTCCATCTCGGCCTTGACCTGCTCCCAGCTGCCGAAGGTCATGGTTCGACAATCCACGGCGCTGCCAATGAGGCAGTGCGTCCGGCCGAAGTTGCGTACGACCCACTCGAAGTCATTGCTGGGCTCGAAGATGAAACCGTCGGCGCCGGCCGCGGCCAAATCAGGCATGAATTCGGTGAAGGTGCCGTCGCTGCAAAAGAGGACTTTCTTGCCGGCGCGATGGAGTATCCGCCAGAATTCCGCATAGTGGGGGATGATGTTCTGCCGGTAGTAATGTGGATGCAAAAACGGCCCGCTGGTCCAGACGAAATCATCGTGCTGAATGAACACTTCAGCGGAACATTCCGCCTGAGCGCGAACGTAATGCGCGGTGTAGTCAGCAAAGCGCTTGAGCACCACGGCGAAGCGCTCGGGCTCGGCGGCGGCGAGCAGCAACATGTCCCAACCGAAGGTCTGGATGCAACCCGAAATGATGGTCTTGTAATAGCCCATGGTGCAGAGTTGATCCGGGTTGGCAGCCTGCATGGACTGATACCAGTTTTCGTAAAAACGGACAAGCTCCCGATGCTCAGGCACGCCATACTCGCGCGCCGGGTCAAATGCGTAGACCTCTTCAGGATCGGTAAAGGGACAGGGCTTCGCCTCGCGACGGTCGCTGCCGCCCTCGGCGTAATCGGCGTGGCCCATGTCCGTGACGCGACCCTGCTTGCCCCAATTGATGGGGCCGTCATTGACTCCCCAGAGAAAATCGTAGTGCCATAGGCGATGAAAAGCCCTGGTATCCTCGGCGCTGCCCTGATAGTTGGGCAGTTCAGCAGCCAGCAGCTTTTTATGATAGGTCGCCACGGAATATTCCGTATGACCAGGCCGAGGCGTGGGCTGGAGCTTGATGGCATTGAGAGCAAGGTCGCGGCTCATGGAAAAGCTCCCAGAATGGTGGCCGGCAGGAAAAGCCCGTCAGCCAATCAAGTAGCGATGAGCAAGGCAACAAAGGCGGTCGTGCGAAATGCGACAAGACACCCCCTTTTTTCCTTTACCTTAACCTCCGAAAAGAACCGCGCTTCATCCATATTAGCGCAAACTTGCTCTATTTTATTCTAAACGATGTCGCCGCGGAAGCGATCAGCGCCTGGGACCGATGAGACGCATTGGCCGCGGCGCCGGGGCTTGGCCGACGCAGGAGACTCCCCGAAGCGCCGACGCCTGCGCGTGAGACCAGCAATCTGCGGCAATCCGCCCCAATCGGCGAAAAAACCGGCGGCGTGGCTCGGCAGTGCCGCGCAGCGGCGATGCGAGACATGCCGCCAAAAATCTGCGCCAATCGGCGAAATCTGCGGATAAAAACCTTCGCGCCTGCGAGTGAGACCAGCAATCTGCGGATAAAAACCTTCGCGCCTTCAAATGAGACCAGCAATCTGCGGCAATCTGCCCCAATCGGCGAAAAAACCGGCGTCGTGTCTTGCCGCGCAGCGGCGATGCGAGACATGCCGCCATAATCTGCGAGAATCGGCGCAATCTGCGGATAAAAAACCCCCTCTTCGCGCCGTGGGTGAACAATTACACCCCCCGGCGTTGATTTTCTGTTTTCTTTCTGGCAGAGTTGCCAAGGCGGCATTATAGTTATCGTTTCACAGCATCATTTCAGCAAGGTATTTTCATCTTATAGAACAGTATGTCAGGAACGACAACAGAAGGACACAAGTAGCCATGAGCAAGACACTTAGTATCACCGCAACCAAGCGTGAAGGTTTCGGCAAGGGCCCCTCTCGTCGCCTCCGCCGAGCCAACCTCATTCCCATCGTCACCTACGGCCACGGTTTCGATACTAGCTCCATGACCATCAAGGCTGAAGACAGCGAACGGGCCTTCCACCACAGCGGTATCGTTGAAATCGTCTGCGATGACAACGACAAGAAGACCACCGTCCTCAAGACTGTCCAACGCCACCCCATCAGCAATAAAATTCTCCACCTTGACTTCCAGGAAGTGCGCCGCGATGAGATCGTGTCCACCATGGTGCCGATCGTCAGCGTCGGCGAACCGGCCGGCACCCGCCAAGGTGGCCAGCTGGAACAGGTCATGCTGGAAATCGAAGTCAAGTCCCTGCCCATGGACATCCCTGAGGTCATCACGGCCGATGTCAGCGCTCTTGAACTTGATGAGACCCTGTATGTGCGCGACTTGGTCTTCCCCGAAGGCGTCAGCAGCGACGCCGGCGAAGATCAGGCCGTCTTCAATGTCCGCGCACCGCGTGTCCAGGAAGAGGCCGAGCCCGAGGAGGCTGAGGCGGAAGCCGCCGAAGGTGAAGAGGCGCATGCCGAGCACCATGCTGAGAAAGCTGACTCCGAGTAGGCTGTTCCTTGTGGTCTGCCGGTAACTCTCATTGCCGCGCAGACCGCTGCTCTTTGATTAATACAGATCGTATTGACTATCATTTACGTTTTCCTGATGTCAGGATTCACCGCCCCAACCACTGCGTTGCCCGTCAGTCGCCTGCAACTGCTGGTCTGCCTGGGAAACCCCGGCAACCGTTACCAGGATACCCGGCATAACGCCGGCTTCCTGGTTGCCGAACGGCTGCTGGCATGCCACCAGCACCGGCCAGCAGCATGGCAGCCCGGCAACGGCCGGCTCTTCTTGGTGGACATCGGCCCCAGGCAGCTCATGTTGCTCAAGCCCATGACCTATATGAACAGCAGTGGCGAAGCGGTGAACTCCGTCGCCCGGCATGTCGCTGTCTCCCCAGGCGATATGCTGGTCGTCTGTGATTGTCTTGACCTGCCTCTCGGACGCCTGCGCATGCGCAAAAGCGGCAGCAGCGGCGGGCAAAAAGGCCTCGCATCGATCATTCAGGAGCTGGGGTCGCAGGATATCCCGCGACTCCGGGTTGGTATTGGGAGACCGCAGTCCACGGACACCGACATCATTGATTATGTGCTGGCGCCCTGGGCTTCCGCAGAAAAAGCAACGGTGACACAAGTCGTTACCGCCGCAGCCAACATGGTCGCCTTGGCCTTTAGCGAAGGCCTCGACTGCGCCATGAACCGCTGCAACGCATGGTCTGCGGACAACATCAATGCCATTGTGCAAGGAGAAACAGACGTTGAAAAAGTATGAAGCAGTGTTTATCCTCGATCCCCGCAAGATCGAGGGAAATGGTGAGGCCTTCTCGCAAGGCGTCGAGGCCTTCCTCAAAGAAATCGGCGGCAATGTCACCCGTGTCAAATGCCTGGAAAAACGCGCTTTTGCGCGTCCCATCGGCAAAGTCAAGGCCGGCGTCTACTGGGACTACGTCGTCGAAATGCCCGAAAGCGCTGTTGCGCAACTTCATGAAAAGTATCGCTTGAATGCCACCGTCCTCCGCATGGCCACTTTCCTCTACACTGACGGCCAGGACGACGATGTCTTCAAGCCCCGCGATGAACACGACCGCCTCTTCCGTGAAGAAGGCTTCCAGGAGAGCTACGACCGCGACGAGCGCCCCAGCCGGGGCCGCTAAAGGCCGGCGTCGCCAGGCAGGAGCATAAGGAGCCCAAGCATGGCCAGTCTCAACAAAGTTTATCTGCTCGGTAATTTGACCAGGGACCCGGAAGCCCGGCAGCTCCCCAGCGGTCAGACTGTCGTGACCATGGGCCTGGCCATAAATCGCTCTTTCGCAAATGCGCGCGGGGAAACTCGCGAGGAAGTCTGTTTTGTTGAGGTGGAGGTCTGGGGCCGGCAGGCGGAAGTCGCCGGCAACTACCTCCGCAAGGGCTCGCCGGTCTTCATCGAAGGCCGCCTGCGCCTTGATCAGTGGGACGACCGCGAAACCGGCAAGAAACGCAGCCGGCTCGGCGTCACCTGCGAACGTCTTCAGCTCATGGGCGCGCCTGGACAGGGCGCCAGCTACGCCGAAGATGACAATCAGCAAAACATGCCGCGCCAAGCACCACGCCAGGCTGCGCCCTACGGCGCCCAAAGCAACACGTGGCAGCCCCAGCCGCCAGCAAGTATGCCGGCCTTCGAGCCCCTGCCCGAAGACCCCGGCACCACCATGCCTTTTTGATTTCGAGAAATATTCATCACTGTACTTTCACAACAGCCTCCGGCAATAGCCGGCCACTGAGGAGCCTATCATGAAACCCAGCAAACCAAGACGCCGCCGCAAAGTCGTCCGGCAAAAAGTCTGCCGCCTCTGCGAAAACAAAATCTTCCACATTGACTTCAAGGATGTCGAACTGCTTCGCCGCTATCAGACCGAAGGCGGCAAGATTCTGCCCCGCCGCATCACCGGCAACTGCTACAAGCATCAGCAGCTCCTGACCGCAGCCGTAAAACGCGCCAGAATTCTGGCGTTGGTTCTCTGATCAAGTCGGAAAGGAACTCACCACCATGTCAGTACAACTCATCCTTTTGGAAGATGTCCAGGACCTTGGTCGCATTGGCGACCAAGTCCACGTCAGCGCGGGCTACGCCCGCAACTACCTCCTGCCGCGCAAACTCGCCGAAGCCGTCACCCCCGGCGCCCTCAAACGTATTGAGGCCAAGAAGCTGCGCTTGCAGCAGGAACACGAAGAACGCGTCAATGTCGCTAAGGCCATGGCTGACAAGATCAGCAAACTCCAGCTGACCATCGCTGTCGCCGCCGGCGAAAGCGACAAGCTCTACGGCTCCGTCGGCGCCGGCCAGATCAGCGACGCTCTCGCCAGCCAAGGCATTGAGGTTGACCGTGCTAACATCATCCTGCCCGAGCCCATCCGCGAACTCGGCTCGCACAGTGTTGATATCAGGCTCCACGCCGAAGTGCGCGGAAGCGTCAGCGTCAATGTCGTCCGGGACGACGAAAAAAAAGCTGACAGCTAAGTGTAATCACTCACTCTTTGGGAGAGGACGCAGGGGGCGCGGGTGCCAAGATGGCCCCGTCCACCCTGCCTGCCCCCGTCCAGCCAAGCACTCGTTTCCTGTTTGCGGTGTCATGTCACGCTGCGGGCTACAAGCCCGCAGCACGGTTGGGAGACTGGCGCGCTTGGTACTGTTTGCGGGGGCATGTCACGCTGCGGGCCGAAAGCGCGACCTGCGGCGGCGCTTCCAGGAGGCCCGGCGTCGGCCAACCGGTCCCCTTTTTTGCTGTCTTTGGTTTTCAGCGCCGAAGGCGCGGCCTAAGATAGCCCAG
>JAAZKQ010000396.1 GCA_012799755.1 Lentisphaerota bacterium
CCCATCATTCGTGTCTGCTATGTCGCACGCTTACAGCGTGCAATTTTTGGAGGGACGCCTACCTGGGGCGGCGCGCGCTTTCAGCGCGACTTGCCCCGGGCTGCTATGTTTTGCGCCTTCAGCGCTGAAATCCAAAGAGGCGACAGGAAAACGCAAACACAACGGCCTACCTGCACCAAGCAGCCTACTCTCAAAAAAATCTGTGCAAATCTGCGACATCTGCGGATAAAAAATGTCTGTTATCAATCGCTGATCGCTTACGGTGCCTGCTCAGTCCAGCGTCCATGGCGCGCGGTATGGACGTATCAGCATGGCGTTGGCTTCGTCGTCACCAACAAATTGTTCGGCGGCTGGGTCCCAGCGCAAGCGCCGCCCCAGTCGCATGGCGATATTGGCCAGATGGCAACAGGTCGCCGAACGATGGCCGACCTCGGCAGGACAGACCGGCTGTTGGCGACTGCGGATACAGTCGAGGAAGTTGCCGTAGTGGTCATCGCTGTGATAGAGCCGGACAGCGCTGTCGGCCAAAACCGTATCGGCAATGTCCGCCGGGTCAGTTTTCAGACCACCGCGCCAGACTTCAAGGCTGCCGCGACTGCCGTGGAAGATGACCTTGCTGCCACCGGTGACGCAGCGGACTTCGACGCCGCTGTCATAGCGCATGCTGAAGGACACTTTCGTTGCGGTGTTGAAGAGGCCGCTGGTGGGATATTCGCCCTGCCCCCACACTTCGCACGGACCGCTGTGGTCCATGCCCAGCGCCCATTGGGCGACGTCAAGATGATGGGCACCGAAGTTGGTCACCTGCCCGCCGGAATAATCGCTGATAAAGCGGAATTGATAGTGGCAGCGCTGTTCGTGATAAGGCACTGACGGCGCCGGCCCCAGCCAGAAATCGTAATCGAGTTCCGGCGGTACCGGCATGGGCTGCCAACTGGGCTCACAAGTCTTGTTGTTGGGTGGAATAGCCACCTCAATCCACTCGAT
Source organism: Lentisphaerota bacterium (assembly GCA_012799755.1). GTDB lineage: Bacteria > Verrucomicrobiota > Lentisphaeria > Oligosphaerales > Oligosphaeraceae > Oligosphaera. The sequence continues at coordinate 988 of JAAZKQ010000396.1, forward strand.
CTTGCCCAGGTAGCCATTGCGCACCAGTTCGCAGGCGCGACGGAATTCCGCCATGGAGCGCTGTTGGCTGCCGGTCTGCAGTATGCGCTTGTTCGCGGTGACGGCCCGGCAGATCGCCCGGCCTTCGGCGACGAACAGCGTCAGCGGCTTTTCCAAGTAAATGTCCTTGCCGTTGCGAGCGGCGTCAATGGCCATGTAGGCATGCCAATGGTCGGGCGTGGTGATGACCACGGCGTCCACGCCATTCCAGCGATTCAGTTCACGAAAATCATGAAAGACACGGCACTGTTCATTGCCGTAGTGCTCATTGATCAGCTTGCGCGCGGCCTCGGCGTGGCGGCTGTCCACATCGCAGACAGCCGTGACCACGCAGGCGTCGCCGTGCTTGAAAAAGCCCTTGAGATTGATGGTGCCTTGATTGGCGGTGCCGATAAAACCCAGACGAATTGCGGTGGACACTGACATCAGATGCTCTTTCTTCTTTGGTGCTTTGGCTGTTCCCGCTAGAGGGCGGCTCTTCACGGTGTTATACTATAACGACACTAGCCGCAGGCGATTAGGTGCAGACGATTTTTCCTGCCGCGGTGTCTTGATGCGTAATCTATCGAAGCCGCACACAGTATCCTCCCCCCGGCAACAAAGGGTCTCACCATGCAAGTCGCCACCTGCAACAGCTACCACGCCAAGATTGAAAGCACCACGCTGCTGAATATGCCCGACGGCAAATCGGTGTTCAAAGTGTACTACGTGAGCATCGTCGGTCGCGCCAACCCCGAACGCTTTGAATGGGCCCGCAATCCACTCAAGAAAGCCGACTACGAAAAAGCCTTTCTGGCCAGCGGCAACGAGGGCATCGGCTTCCTCACCGCCTTTCCGCACATCACAAAGGTCTTCCGCTATTCACCACAGATGGAAATACTCATGCTGGTGAAAGCCTTCAACACCCAGACCGGCGAGGACGTCAAGCTCGACCGCGGCGAGGGCTACGTCGAATTCGCCTGCTTGGCCGAGGCCATCATCGCCGCCGGCGAATACCGCTTCTGGGGCGAGGCAGCCAATGTTGAGGACTACCTCAAACGCTGGTGTCCGCTGGAAGACGCGCCAATCCAGAGTTCCTCCAAGCTCAAGAGCTACTGGGAGCGCTGATCGCCATGCGTTTTCGTCCCTGCATTGACCTCCATGGCGGCCGAGTCAAACAAATTGTCGGCTCAACCCTGCGCGACGACGGCGCCGTGGAAACCAATTTTACCGCCCAGCAGCCGCCGGCGTACTACGCTGAACTCTACTACCGCGACGGCCTGGAAGGCGGCCATGTGATCATGCTCGGGCCGGGCAATGAAGACGCGGCGGCGGAAGCGCTGGCGGTACACCCCGGCAATCTGCAAGTCGGCGGCGGTATCACGCCGGACAACGCCCGCCGTTGGCTGGACGCCGGCGCCGGCAAGGTCATTGTCACCTCCTACATCTTCCAGGACGGCGAGCTTTGCGAAGAGCGTCTCGCCGCGCTGAGTCGGGTCGTCCCCCGTGAACAGCTCGTGTTGGACCTGAGTTGCCGCCGGCACAACGGCGCCTATCACGTCGCCTGCAACCGCTGGCAGAATATCTGCGCCTTGCAGATCAATGCGGCGACCTTCGCGCGACTCGGTCGCTACTGCACGGAATTCCTGGTGCACGCCGTTGATGTCGAAGGCAAGCAGCAGGGCATTGATGAGCAGCTGGTGTCCCAGCTGGCGCGCGACTGCGAATGGCCTGTCACCTATGCGGGCGGCGCCCGCTCCATGGCGGACATCGCAGCCATTGACCGGGCCGGCGGCGGTCGGATTGACGTCACTGTCGGCAGCGCGCTGGACCTCTTCGGCGGCAACGGTATCCGCTACGCCGATCTCGTCGAGTTCGACCGAAGGAACCGCCCCTGAGCCGGCCAAAAGCTGCGATGGCTGAGGGAACTGATGCTGTGACTGAGGCCGCACTGCCCCCCTTGGCGAAATGAATGCTTCAGGCCCGCTGCCGCGACCAGCCGTCAAAAGCCTCGTCAATGAAATCAGCGATGGGCGTCGGGTCCTCTAAGCCATGGGGGTGGTGAGCGCAGCCCGGCTTGACGATCAGCCGGCAACTTCCGCCCGCTGCGATGAACTTCTGCAACAGCGGCACAGTGTTTTCCGTCAGCTCCACTGCGCGGTCGGCATCGCCGCAGACATGGATCAGCGGCACGCCGGCCTTGGCCAGCACCGCGACATCGTCAATGGGTGGACGATACTTGGTCCGCAGCGTTTCTTCCGTCAGGCCATAAATGGCCAGGCAGCGGTCGCGGTCGGCGGCGGCAACCGGCGCCGTACGCAGACCGCAGGGCCAGCAACGGATGTCGCAGACCGGCGCGTCGGCATAGATACAGGCGGTCCATTCCGGATGCCGTATGGCCCAGTTGTACACGAAAAGCCCGCCGCGGCTCAAGCCGATGAGCGCCACCCGTTCATGCAGCTCCAGGCTGCGGCTGAAGGCGTAGAAGGCGTCAAAATGCGCCATCGCCTTGGGCGCGCCGTAGTGATTCTGTACGTCCATGTAAGCCAGCACGTAACCACGCCGCAACAACTCCGCATCAGCATTGGCAAAGATGCCGAAGAATTCAGCCCGCCAGGCCCAGCGGCGGTCTTGCCGCAGGCCACTGTTGGGCAACACCAGCCGACATGGCCGGCCATCCACCTCGCCGCGCAAACAGCAATAGCCTTCCCAACTCTCTTCCGACCACGACGACAGATGACTGCGGATGTTCACAAGTGCCCCTTTCACAATGATTCCGTTTCACTGATCATGCGGCGATAGCGAGCAAAAATCGGCGTGCGTTCGACGAAACCGTTGAATTTTCCCGTTTTTGCGCAGACTGGCAGGTATCTTAGGTTGTACTTGTCAAATGAGTTCATGGCTTTGACCAAGTCGTCATCAGGGCTAAGAATGCCCAGCGGTGGGTCCATCAGATCAAAGATCAACAGCAAATCGTGAATGTGCGGATTAAGCATGGCCGCGAGGACTTTCTCCAAATGCACGATGCCCAGCAGTTTGCCATTGCCGTCAAGCACGGGAAAGACGTCGTCGCGCACAGCCAAGTCTTCCACCAGCTGGATGACGGTCTTGATCGTGTCGTTGGCCCGCAAAACGTGATACTGGCTGTTGAGACATTCGGCGACCTTCACCTGCCGCAGCACATCGTGCTCGGGAGCGTCGTCAATGAGCTTTTTCTCCACCAGCGCCTTGCGGTAGACCGAATTGGGCTCGATGGCCCGGGCAATCAGCCACGACACGGCTGACACGATCATCAACGGCACCAAAAGCACATAACCGCCGGTGACTTCGGCAATCAGGAAGATGCCGGTCATGGGCGCATGCATGACCGCTGTGAAGACGCCGCACATGCCCGCAGCCACAAAATTGAATTCCTGGAGTTCGGTGAGGCCACTGAGATTGATCAGTCGCGCAAAAGCGAAGCCCGTGAAGGCGCCGATGACCAGGCAGGGCGCGAAGATGCCGCCGTCACCGCCGGCGTCCACCGTGAGGACGGATACAATGGCCTTGAGAAAGACACCGGCGGCAATAACGATCACCGGCAGCCAGGGTCCACTCGGCAGCCAGCGCAGCGCCGGCACATCGTTGAGCACCGCCTGCACATCGCCTCTGAAGAGCAATTCGATGTAGCGATAGCCCTGCCCGCGCAGTATGGGAAAGAGAAACAACATGACACAAAGCGCGCCACCACCCAGAAGCAAGCGCAACCAAGGACCGGGCGCAAAACGATGCAGGATCGGGCCAAGGCGATGCGCAACCCGGATCACATACACGCCGATGAGCGCACAAGCCGCCCCGCAGACAAAATAATAGGGCACCGCATGCTGTTGCCAAGGGCCGGTAATCGCCAGAAACATGAGGCCCGGGCCAAAGATCAGTCGGGACACCACCTTCGCGACGGCGCTGGCCAGAAGCATGGGCGCCAGAACCGCCACGGAATGCTGTGGCATAAGCACCTCGGCCACGAAGAGCACGCCCCCCACCGGCGAGTCGAAAATGGCCGATATGGCTGCGGCCGCGCCACAGCCGATCAGCAGCGTGCGATGGCGCTGTTCGAGGAAGAAGAAACGGCTGGTGCAG
>JAAZKQ010000397.1 GCA_012799755.1 Lentisphaerota bacterium
CCGTGCTGTGGGCTACAAGCCCGCAACACAGCCGGGAAACAGGCGTGCTTGGTGCCGCAGAACGGACAGGAAGCAGGTGCCTGTCCACAATGTCCACAATGTCCACTTTATCAATGGCTGACCGGTTACAAATAAAGATCAGGCGGCTCGGGATGCTCAGCAGCCGGGTCTGACTGATCAAACGACCCGATCCGCCCGATCCGTCTGCGAAGAAGACCGCAAAGCAAGCTGGCCCCTCCGCCCGGCCTGGCTTCCTACGCCACTGCCCTGCGACAAAGGATGGTCATGGCTTGCCGGCGTTTTTCTCAAGTGCTTTGAGGAGCACCTGCTTTCGCGGATTGTCGTCGGACTTGCGCACTTTTTGGAACTGATAGCCGTCGTGTTCAATGCTCCAAGCATCCCATTCGCGGAAAGCATGATAGGTCCAATCCCAACCATATTCCTCGAAGAGCTCAATGGAGTCTTGCAGGTACTTGTCGGCGCCTTTGGCCCAATTGATGGCGCTGAATTCGCCGACGAAGATAGGCACCTGGTGCCGGCGTTGGAAGTTGATGACCTCGGCCATGCTCAGACGGAGCTGTTCCTTGTCCCAGTAGACACCGTTAATCCAACCGGGATAGGACCAGCGGACCTTGCGGTCGCCGACGCCTTGGTGGGTGAAGCTATGGGGCGAGTAGAAGTGCGGACTGTAGATAATGTGGGGATCGTTTACGGGCTTGAAGGTGCGGAAGTTCGGTTCGGTGATGATCGGCGTGGTCGGATCAATGGCGCGAATGACGGCAACCAAGCGCTCCGTAATCAGCTGCCAGGGATTCTCGACGCCCCGCATGTAGTTGCTGACTCTGGGCTCATTGAGTAAATCGTAGCCGTAGATGAGGGCGTTGCCGCGATAATGGCCGGCCAGCTTGCGCCACGCCTCTTCCAGTGTCGCCATATTCGCCTCGCTGTCCACCAGGATATTGCTCGCCTCGGCCGTACGAATCGTCCCAGGGCCCGTATGCAGATCAATGGCCACTTTGATACCATGGCGAGCGCAGCGCCCCAGCACCACATCCAACTCAGCCATGGCTTCGTCCAACCAGGCCAGGTACTTCTCCGGCGTGGAGATATCCCGTCTGCCGGCATGGAGCTGATAACGGATGAGATTGACCTTCCAGGCCGCCAACGTCGCGAAAGCCTCATCGCTCATGTCGTGGCCGGACATGAAGCCGCGATACGTGGCGCCACGGTGATCGCCGCGGGGAACCAGCTTGGCTTCTTCATTCACCGGCGGCGGCTCCTGCGACACCTCGTCCGTCTCAACACAGCGGTAGATGCGCACGCTGTCAACCCAAAATTCACCGATGGCATGCTGGATGCAGATGCTGAGGCTGACCTTATCAGTCCCGGGCAAGATATTCTGTACCATGTAGACCGTCCGCCAGTCATAACTGCCGACGCTGCGCGGCGGTTCGGGATGACTCTGTTTCCCGCCGCGGGAAATGGTCAGCATGAGTTTCGTCCCCCAATAGGGTTGCTTCGCTGCTTGCAAGCCTTGGCCCCGCACCACGGCCTCAAGCTGAATCATGCCTTCGAGTTTCGCCGGATCAAGACTCGTGGATATCCACAGGGCATGCTTGTCGCTGTCCGCCTTGAAGTACATGACGCCGGACTGCTCGGCGCCCTGCCCCGCACGATAGTACTTTACGGCATCGTCGGACCAACCCGTCAGACTCTCAGGCGTGTCGAAGCTGAAGTCATAGAGCAAGTCAGTCTTCTTGTAACCCGCAAAAACCGCACTGCAACTGAGCAGCACAGCGGAAAGTAGAGGCATTGGTCTGCGGAACAATTTCATTGCAATCGTCCTTTCTCTTTGGACCTTGACGGCACACAGATGCCACTCAGCATCGCCTGGCTTTTTCTTCCTCAGTCTTCCAGATCAAAGCGGATGCGAATACGCATCAGCGTTCGCACCGCCTGGCCGCCATGCACTCCCGGGCTGAAGCGCCAGCGCCGGACGGCACGCGATGCGGCGTCGGCAAAGACACCGGGGGGACTCTCCGCCAGCACCTGCAACTCGCCAACTCGACCCGTTTCGTCAACCTCAAAACGCAAATCCACGTAACCTTCCACACCGCGCACTCGCGCCCGGTAGGGATACAGGGGACGCACCTGTTCGCGGAGCTCCGGCGGCTGATCAATGCGCTCACTGGCGTAGACATCGGTATCAGCAACGCCGGGTGTGGCAGCAACGCCTTCCCCGAGCGTGGTTGGCACAACAGCACCGCCTTCGGTCGGCAGCTCACGCTTCGACCGCTCAACAACAAAATTGAGCGCCACATCCGGCGCGGTTGCCGCCAACTGAAAGTCGTATTCCAGCGGTAAACGCAAGGGCTCGGGCGGCGCCGGCGGCAGCGACAATACCAGCTCGGGGAGTTCCGGCGGCGCCTCGGGCTCGGCTTCCTCGCGCTCCGGCTCGGCTTTGGGTTCGGGCGGCGCCGGCGGCAGTATCGGCGCAGTCCACGTCGTCGTATTCACCCCGCGATATTCGATGGGAGTGGTCACTGGCGGTTGCAACAGCTTCACCGTAGGCAGCAGCAGCGTCAGCATTCCCAGGCAAAGCGCGGCGAACATTACAGCTATGCAGCGGTACCAGCGCAGCGGAGGGTGCTGATAGACGACTCGCTTGTCCTGCCAAAGCTCGCGCCTCATCGCCTCGCTACTCCTTCGTCGCCGCCACGCTGACATCCTGGGCACCGGCCAGCTTGCACTGGTCAATCACCTGAACCAATAGGCCGGTCTGTGAGCGTTCATCCGCCAGGATGATTACCGGCATGTCCTTGGCCTGCAACAGCCCGCTGATCAACGAACGCAGGCGATTGATGCTGACTTCCTGACCGCCATGAACCACCCGCCCATCAGTAGTCAGCGCCAACAGGATGCTGTTCTGCGCCAGCGATTCCGCACTGGCTGCCTTGGGCTTGTTGACCTCCACGCCGGTTTCCTGCACAAAAACCGTCGTCACCATGAAAAAAATCAGCAACAAAAATACCATGTCTATCATAGGCGACATGTTGATCTCGGCGGGCTGGCCGCCGATGTCCTCCATTTGCCGAAAACGCTTCATGCTCCGTCCTATTGTCGCTGTGCCACGCAGCCGCCTTTTCGGCGTCCTGCGCGATTCGTATTCTGCTCACTCTGCCGTAGTCGTCCTGGCATCGCTGCCATCCGGCGCTGCAATGCAGGCGCCCAATCCGCGCAGGAAGCCCGCGCCGCATAAGTAGGCCTGATTCACCAAGTGCTGGTAGCGCGAGAAAAGGTGCGCCAGTCCGAAGGTGCCGGCCAAGGCCGCCACCAGTCCCGCCTGGGTAGTAATCAAGGCCATGCTGATGCCATCGGCGACCATGCCGGTCACGTCGCTGTTGCGCAGGGACACCGCCGTAAAGGTCTGGATCATGCCCAGCACCGTCCCCAGCAGGCCGACCAGCGGTGCGGCCGCCACCAGCGCGCTGAGTCCGAACATGCCGCTACGATACTCGCCCAACTCCATGCTCTGGCACTGTGCAAAAGCCGCCTCCGGCGACTGGCCTGCTCGCACCCGCGCAATCGCGTGTACAATCATCCGCGGCACGGCGCCGGCGAGTTCAGCACAACGGCGTTCACAGGCGGCCAAGCGCCCGGCTGAACGCAAATCGCCATCCAGTCCAAGAGTCTGTGGGTCGTTGTTCTTCACGGCCTCGCGCAAACGGCAGAGCAGCAGGAGATACAGCAGCCAGATCCAAATACTGATCAGGGCCAACGGCAACATCAGCCAACCGCCCGCCCGCAGATAGCTCTGGCATTCTCGCAACAACTCTGCCAGAAATGCGTTCATGACCCCGAGTCCTCTCCGGCGGCAGAAGCCGTGGCAGCAGGTCTGGCTGTCGCCGGCTCAGCCAAATCCAGCGTCAGGCCATTGAGCAGGCAAAGCGCTGTTTCCTGTGCCAGGGCGGACATGTGTCGCACCCGCCGCGTACACCACGCATGAACCAACAAGGCAGGTATCGCCACCAGCAGGCCGGCTTCGGTCGTAATCAGCGCCTCCGAGATGCCCGATGACAGCAGCCGGGCGTCGCCCGAACCGTACACCGTAATCAACTGGAAGGTGTGGATGATGCCCGTGACCGTGCCCAGCAGACCAAATAGCGGCGCCGCGCTGGCGCTGACCGCCAACGCGCTCAGGCTGCGCCCCAACGGCGGTATCAAGACCAGCGTCTGCTCATACAAGAGCTCTTCGAGTCTGTCACGGCTCAGATCGCGCGCCGCAATCCCCGCCCGCGCCAACGTGGACAGGGGCTTTCCCAAACTATCCGCCAACTTCTCGGCCTCGGCTATGCGACCGGCACGAACCAACGCCACAAGCTCGCTTACCCGCTTAATCGCCCGTGTGCTCGGCAGTCGCAGCAGCACCGGCACTCGCCACAGAATCAGCACCAGGCACATCAGCGCCAAAAGAACGATTGGGATCATCACCGGACCGCCCTTGATGTAATGCTCCAGCAGGCTGTCCTTCTGCTCACGCAGACTGATTGCCTGGCCCATGCTCAAATCCATCGGCACCAACGCCACTGCGCCGTCGTGTAAACTAGCAAGCGCCGCCTGGTCTTCTGCATCCAACTGGTTAAACAGCGTCGGCGCGGCACTGCCCAGGCGCAACGCCGCCAAGCCGGGCGGCATGGCCCCGGGCGGCCAAAAATACAGCAGCGGGCCGTAACGCAGATACTCGCCCTGAAGCTCTGCGCCGTCAGCGCCATAGGCCATACCCGGGCCACGCACACCGCCCAGGCGTTCGTGAACACGCGCATTAGACACGCGCAACAACGCGGCCAAATCGGCCGGCGCCAGTGCGGCGGCCGTTCGCAGCCCCTCGGCACAATCCCCCATGGTCTGCGTTGTCGCCAGCTCGGGGCCGAAGCCCTCGCCCAGTCGCTGGTTGGCGGCATAATCGCGACTCATGTCCAAAAGCTGACGGGCGATTTCCCGCAGCTGTCGCAGCTCGCGTTCCTGTTCGCCGCGTTCACGCTGCAAAGTCTTGGCCTTGGCGACCTCGGCCGCCAGTGCCGCCTCCTTGTCACGTTGTTCGTCACGCAGCCGCTGATAATCAGCGGCCAGTTGCTTTTTCTCCGCCAGGATGGCATCGCGAGTCGCAGCCAGCGTAGCGGTCGCAGCCGTGACTTCGGCGTCCAGCTGCGCGGCGACGACCGTGACCGACACTGGCGCCGACGCAACAGCATCCGCCGCGCTGAGCGTGGCGCTGTGAGCAAAGAGGGCCAGCAACAGGGCCGGCGCCATAGGTGCTAATCTGCGTGTCATGGCTGCGGCTCCGCGGCAATGGGTGGCAGGGGTAGACGCAGAAGTTGCGCAGGCTGTTCTTTGCGGGCCACAGCCATGGCCTGCGCGATGACGGGAATCCACTCATCCCGCCAACGCCATTCCCAGCCATCGGCGCCGGGCACGCCCATGCCGGCGCGCGCGCCGTTGGCTGACAACGCATAGGCAACGGCAAGCCCGAAATACATCACGTCATATTCACAGCGCTGCCCGCCGTCGTCAGGCAGGACTTCCTTGGCCAGGTGAATGCCGTGGTCGTACTGTTCAACCTCTGTCAACACACTTAACTGTGCCTGCAGAATGCCCGGCAAGGCTGCCAAGTCGGGCTCCTTTTCTGTCAGGCGTCCCAGGCGCGTAAAGACGTCCTGCAATTGCCGTTGCAAGACCGGCGGCAGACGGCGTTGCAAGACCAGTAGAGCGTCATTCTGCGCCAATAGTGCTGTCCGCAGTTCACCCAAACGCGCCAGCAGCGCCGCCAGTTCAGTGGCGACGGCGGCATTGCCGGCGGCGATCTCGGCACTCTCTTGGCGTTGCTCCGCCAAGGCCGCATCCAGCATGGCGCCATGCTTGTGCAACATGGCGAGTTGATCCTGCAAAAGCTGCCGTTGACTTTGCCAGTCCTGACGGGCCGACCATTCCGCGCGCTGCAAGTCCGCCAGACGCAACACCTGGCTCTCCAAGGCCCGCAATGCCTCAGCGACAACAACGTCAGCCAGCAACAGCAGCAAAAAACACCCTACGCAGACAATTTTTGCACGCATAACACCATCACTTCGTCAGCCAACACCGGGAAAAGCCGAAAGGATAACGCCGGGCGCACTAGTCCGCAGCGGCTTGTCCACTTTTGCATTTGGGCCATAACATAATATGTTTTTTATTTGCTGCCGACGCGCTAGAGTACGCCAGCGCCGTCTGGCGTAACCGGTCACCCATTGTCGCCGCACCGGCAAACTGCACTAAGAGCGCCTGTCGCCCTGGCCGTGAAGCGGCAGAAGCGCTGAAAGCGCAAAACATACCAGCCCAGGGCA
>JAAZKQ010000398.1 GCA_012799755.1 Lentisphaerota bacterium
GACCGCGGGGAATGACTCCTTGGACTCAGGGGACTGGTTACCCGACGCTGGGGACCCCTGGAAGCGCCGCCGCCTGCGTGTGGGACATGCAATCTGCGGTAATCTGCGTAATCTGCGGATAAAAACCTCCACTCTTTCACCTGAGACCGCTGGGACTCATTGGTGCGCGGCGCTGGGGCGAGGACTCAGGACTCATAAGGCATGTTCCCATGGAAAACGGCAATGGCTTTTTGCAATTGTGGTCTGATGGCATCACGGTAATTGCTTTGCAGGGCTGCCTGCGGCGCGGATGGCCGCTTTGCCGCTGCCGCTGCTGGGCGCGGGCGATGCGGTTACTTGTTTGGAATAGCAGAATATTATCACTATCACGGAAAGGCAAGCGCATGAACAGACAAATCATATTTTTGCTTGGGGCTTGGCTGACTGGCGGTGCCGTTCTGGCGGCGAATCTGCTGAAGGATCCCGGTTTTGAGGGGGGCAATACCCTATTTTCCACGCAGACGTACTGGGCCGGCACGGTGGAACATATCCAAGATGCCGCGCAGGCGCGCACGGGCAAGGGCGTCATCCGTTTGGTTTCAGCACCGGGCCGCGGAACCGTCTTTGGACGGCTGCTGCTGCGCGCTCGGCAGACCGCGCCGTCCGGGAAAATATATGTTTTCAGTTTGTGGGCGCGAGGAACCGGCACCCTGCACCTGGGCGGCATTCGCTACATCACCCCGCCGGAAGGCAAACCGCCCTATGAGTATGACTGGCAGGAAGAAGGGACGACGTTGACGGACAGCTGGCAGAAAGTCAGTTATACGATTGATTTGAGCCGCCGGGTGGCCAATGCCTTGGCCATGGTAGTTGAGCTGCGCGGCGAGGGCGCGGCGTATCTTGACGACGTCAGCCTGGAGACCGTGGTCCAACCAGGAGCCTTCGTGACGGCAGCGTCGCGGCACTTGGTGCTGCCGGTCGGCAAAGCCGAGGATTTGGTTTTGACGACGCAGCCGCAGACGCCGGTGTTTGTCAGTGTTGTCAAGGGCAAGGACGCACCGGTCGGCCATGAGCTGACCAGCAGCGCTGAGGGTAGGCTCATCGTGCCCGGCGCCTGGTTCGTCTCCGCCGAGCCGGTCAACTGCCGGATTGCCGCCTGCTCGGGCGGCGCGGCCGCCCAGGTTGACGTGACCTTTGTCACAGCCGAAAGCTTTGCCCACTCGTTGGGCTTGGCCAAAAGCGTTGCCCTGACCAAGCCGCTGCGGATTCTGTATCTTGGCGACAGCCTGACTGATTTTGATCGCGGCATGAACTATTGCGACAAGGTTGACTTCTGGTTGAACCAGGCCTTCCCCGGCTTGGCCAGCTTCCACAATGCCGGTGTTGGCGGTGATTATATCACGCGCATGGAGGATCGGATTTATGGCCGACCAGCGCATCGCCGGGAAATGTACGACGACCTGTGGAAGGAAAACTATGACTTGATTTTCATCTTCCTGGGACATAATGACACCAAGACCACCGCACAGAGCGAGCTCAAGGTGCCCGTGGTTCCGCCAGAGGCGCAGGACGCGTCTTTCCGCAAGGTGGTGGCGTTGATCCGGCAACAGAGCCAGGCGCCTATCGTCTTTATCTCCGGCGCCTCCATGGTCGAGGAAATCTGTCGGCGCAACTATGAGAAAGCCCTGCCGACTCGTCCCAATTCAACCATCTTCGGCCTACCGGAGCATGTCGAGGCCTTTAATGAAGTCTTGCAGAAACTGGGCAAGGAATTAGGCATCGCTTATCTGGATGTCTACACTCCGATGAAGAGTCATCCCGACAAGCCGTCGCTGTTCTACCCGTCTGATGGCATCCATCTGTCCACTGCCGGGCATGCGTTTGTCGCTGATGCGATCTTGGAGGCGCTGGCGGCCGGAATCGGACGCTAAGTCGCCTTTTCGGCTGACCTGCGGTGGCCAAGTATGTATCTGTTGCAAACTGGCGGAGAACATGGCAATAATAACAGCCGGGGCTGATGGCCTGTTTGCATGTCTGTTATGTGGCATGCCTTCAGCGTGCTGTTTCGGGTGGGGGCTTCCCTGGGGTTGCGCCGCAAGCGCAACCCCAGGCAGGTATGTGCTACGCTTTCAGCGTACAATTTTGTCGTTTGCAGCAGGAATTTGGCAAACGGCGCCAGACGTGCGTCTTCCGGCAGAGTGGAAGCGGTTTCCAGCCACTTTCGAGCACGCATTGCCCCCTGCCCGTTACTTACACCCAGCCACGTCTATTTTCAGAGAGTACCACTATCACTGGGTGACCGCTTACGGAACGAGGTAACCGGTCACCGATTGATAATTGGCTGTTTTCTGTTGCCTTGCGATGGAAACCATCTTTCGTGTTTACTATGTCGCA
>JAAZKQ010000399.1 GCA_012799755.1 Lentisphaerota bacterium
CCTCCGCGTCATCGTCATTGACGACATACACCAGCAGCCCTTCAGCGGCGGCGAGGTCTGGAAAGGTGACAATGTGCAGATCGCCATCGCTCTGCCCGGCCGGCAGCCCTTCTGGGAGATCGGCTTTACCATCACCAATGACGGCCGCAACGAAGTCCATATCTGGCAGGCACCAAGTGGCTTTGACGCCGAAGCCGCAAGGGCCGCCATCACCTTGCGGGCCAAGCGCAACGAAGCGACAAAGGAAACTCACTACGACGCGGCCATTCCCTGGTCCGCCATCGGCCTTGATGCCGGTGACGCCGCGCCGGGCTTCCGCTTCAATCTCCTGGTCAACGACAACGATGGCGATGTCCGCGAGGGCTTCCACGCCATCGCCCCGGGCCTGGGCGTCGGCAAGGACGCCCGGCTCTTCCCCCATCTTCTCCTGCGCTAAGGCCACCCAGCACAGCGGGACACAAAGCAACGCCAACAGAGGAAAATGCCATGATTGCCAAGGAAGTCTTCAGTTCAGAGGAAAAAGCGCGCATCCGCGACCGGACCGGCGAGGTCCGCGCCGCCCTGCTGGCCAACCGTCGGCAGTTTGAGCAGTACCCCGTGCCCTTGCTGGTGGCGGGCGACGTCTATCGCGGCATCTGGCTGGAACATAATCAGGACAACATCTTTCTGGCCGACTACGACCCGGAGTCCGCCTGGGCCTCACAGCTGGCTTTCATGCGCTACCAGCGCGAAGACGGCCTCCTGCCCTTCGTCCTGCCCTTGGAAACCAAAACCGGCTATTTCAAGTGCGAAGCGGGCTACGGACAGGTCCAGTGCATCTTTCCCTTCACGCGCTGCGCCATGACCATCGCCCAAAAGACCGGCCAGAATGAAGAAGCCCTCGCCGCCATCTATCAAGTCGGTTCCCGCTATGACCAGTGGTTCGGCAAATACCGCAACCGCCGAGGCACCGGCCTCGCTGAAATGTACTGCGAATGGGACACCGGCCATGACAACAATCCCCGCGTCACCGACGACGGCATCCCCCACGGCTGCCCGGACAAGGACGCCGTGAACATGCCCGACCTGCCCATCATGCCCATACTCTCCGTTGATCTCTCCGCCATGCTCTACGGCAATCGCGTGGCCCTCGCCGAACTGGCCACCATGCTTGGCAAAGATCATGAAGCCGCACGCTGGCGCGAACAGGCGGCGGCTATCAAGGCCAAAATAAACACCTGGCTCTACTGCGCCGAAGACGATTTCTATTACGACCGCGACAGCCGCGGCCTGCGCAAGTACCGCACCGAGCACATCACCCGGCTCTTCCTCAACCGCGTCCTTGATCAGGAGGTCTTCGACCGCATTTACACCCGCTACTTCCACGATCCAAAGGAGTTCATGCCGGCCTATCCCATTCCCGCAGTCTCCGTCTCCGACCCGCATTTCGTCAAGGAATGTCCAAAGAATTGCTGGGGTTCAAACACTCAGGACCTGACCACTCTGCGCGCGATCTTCTGGATGCAGGACTACGGTCGCCAGGATGATCTCGAACGCCTGCTCTTGCGCTGGCTGCGCGCTTTCATCACCTACGACAGCAACTTCCCCCAGGAACTCAACCCCTTCACCGGCGAGCCCATCGGCACCGGCGTCAATTACACCCCGACGCTCATCATCTTCCTCGAAGCCGCCAAGCTCCTCGATGACAAGAACTAAGAGCGGTATGGCGCCGCAACACTGAGCAAGAAGGCCAGCATGAAAAAAATCAAAATCGGTCAAATCGGCATCGGCCACAACCACGCGTCAGAAAAGATGGCGGCCTTCCGCCGGCTAAGCGACTATTATGAGGTCGTCGGCGTAGTGGAAAGCGATCCCGTCTGGAAAGAACGCCGAGGCAATCTGCCGCAGTACCAGGACTTACCTTGGCTGACGGAGGAGGAGCTCTTCCAGACTCCTGGCCTGGAAGCCGTCGCCGTTGAGACCGACGGTTTTGATCTCCTGAGCACCGCCCGGCGCTGTGTTGACCACGGCATGCACATCCACATGGACAAGCCCGGCGGCGAGGCGCTTGAGCCCTTCCGCGAGCTCCTGCACTGCTTCCGCCAAAAGCACCTGTGCATCCAGCTGGGTTACATGTACCGCAACAACCCAGCCGTCAATTTCTGCTTCAAGGCCGCCCGCAGCGGCTGGCTCGGCGAAATCTTTGAAGTCCACGCCGTCATGAGCCGCTATGATGGTGATGACTATCGCCGTTGGCTCTCCGGTTTCAAGGGCGGCGCCATGTACATCTTCGGCGGGCATCTCATTGATTTGGTGATATCTCTGCTGGGCCGTCCTCAAAAAGTCACGCCCTACCAGCGCAAAACCCGTGATGACAATCTTTATGACAACGGCTTCGCGGTCATGGAATACCCGCGGGCAACGGCGTCCATCCGCACCTCCGTGGTGGAAATTGACGGCATGAAGCACCGCCGGCTCATTGTCTGCGGCACCAAGGGCACTGTGGAAATCTGCCCCCTCGAACACCCCAGCAGCCGCTATCACCTCGATCCGCTCCATGTCCGCCTCACCCTCAAGGAAGACAATACGGAATTCAAGGCCGGCACCCACGATGTAGTCATGCCCGTCATGCAGGGCCGCTATGACTTGCAGCTTATTGAACTCGCTCGCGTCATCCGCGGCGAAATCGCCAATCCCTACCCCATCCTCCACGAGTTCCTGGTGCAGGAAGCCCTCCTGCAAGCGGCGGGATATGACGAATAAGCAGCCACTGAAGCAGCGTCGCCGGGAATTTACTGGCTCAGGCAGCTGCCGATGACGAAGCCGTGCGGCGGCAAACGCAGTCTCAAGCGCCCATCAGCCGCCGTCGGCCATTCCACGCCGGCGCCGGCGGCGATGATCTCCCGTGGCTTCAGCGTAGCATCCCAAGCCGTCTCGGCCGTTTCGCCGGCGATATTGACCGCAAGAAAGACCTCGCCGTCCGGCAGCGTCCGCGCAAACGCGAAGACCTGCTCCGGCGCGCTGCTGTCCAACCAGCGCAATGGCGCGTCAAAGAGCGCCGGCAGACGATGTCGGAAGGCCGTGAGTTTGCGCAGCAGTTCCAAGCGGTCCTTGCCGGCCTGCGTCACGGCGCGCGACCAGTTGATGAACAGCCGGCCATGCTCACGATTGGCGTAGATGCTGTGCGGAGCATTGTCGGCCACTTCCTGGCCGTTATAGATCATGGGCAGGCCATTAAGCGTGAAGATCAACGCGAGCATGGCATCGCAAATCTCCTTGCCGCAGCTGGCCTCGTAGCGGCCGCCGTGCATGCTGGTGTCCATGGCAAAATCGTGGTTGTCAAAACAGCGCATCCAATGAAAGCCGCGGGGATAATCAAGCTGTTCCTGATCCCAGGCGGTTTTGATCTCGCGGGCGTCGCTCTTGCCGCGCAACATGTCGCGGATAGCCCACTGCGTATAGAAGCCATAGGTAAGATCAAAAGCCTCGTGCTGATCGTCGCCGCGCAGGCCCTCGCACATCATGATGCACTCGGGCTTGATCGCCCGGCAACGGCGATAGCCCTCCTCCCAGAAATCCACGGGCAACATATCCGCGACGTCACAGCGGAAGCCATCCACATCGTAGTCCCGCAGGAAAAAGGCCATGTTGCGATAAAAGTATTCGCGCACGGCCGGGTTGGCCAAGTTCATCTCCGGGAAACACCACTTGCCGATGCGCATTGCGCCATGCTCGTCGCGCAGCACGAAATCCGGCTGCTCTTCCAGAAAGACCGCCGTCGGCCCGCAGTGGAAATACACCAGATCGAAAATGACCCGCATGCCCAGGCGGTGGACTTCGTCAACAAAACGCCGTAAATCCTCGGCGCTGCCGTATTCGGGGTCAACAGTGAAGAAATCCTTCACCCGATAAGGATTGCGCGGGTTGTTCAAGCCGCTGCGGCGTTGCCGACCGCTCCAGTATTCCTGGCGCGGATCGTCATCCGCCAGCATCACGGGACACAAATAGACAATGTCCACCCCGAGCGATGCCACATGCGGCAACAGTTCTGTCGCCGCCGTCAAGCTGCCCTCAGGCGTAAAAGGACGCAGAAAAATCTGGTACATCACCGCTGAACGCAAAAAGGCCGGCACCGGCCGGGCATGAGCTGTCAGCGGATCACGGATGGACGTAAAAGTGGGTTTGTAACGCAAAACAATACCTCGTGGCCAAAAGCTGCCGGACGATAACGACCAACCAGGCGCAAACGCGCCGAAACTCGCGTCTGAATATACCCCGCACCTGGGAATAAAAAAGACCAAGTGCATCACCCTGTCCAGCCCGTCCGTAGTCGGTATGGACAATATGGACAATATGGACAATATGGACAATATGGACACGATGGACAACTGCACGAACCGTCCACAATGTCCACAATGTCCACTTTATCAATCGGTGACCGCTTGCCCTTAATTTGTAAGCGATCACCCATTGATAATTGGCCGGTCTCAGAAGACTCCTGAGACCGATGGAACGAATTGCGGCGGCGTTGGGGCGAGGACTCACGACTCATAAGGCATGATCCCATGGATTGGACAACTGAGACGCCCGGGACCGTGGGGAATGACACCTTGGACTCAGGGGACTGGTTGGCCGACGC
>JAAZKQ010000400.1 GCA_012799755.1 Lentisphaerota bacterium
AAAGCCGTAAAGATGAGGATGGTGAAGGCCAGGTAGAAGCAGAAGGCCTCCCGGCGAACTTGGCGCTCGCGAAAGATGTTGAACAGCAGCCAAACAAGCAGCAATACGGTGAGCACTTCTTTGATGGCCAGACCGCTCCAGTGCAGAGTGCCGGAAAAGTATCCCAGCCAATAGGTGGTGCTGGTGCAGGACAAGCCCAGGATGGCATAGATGGGAAAGGCCGTGTAGGCCGAGCGCCAGCCGAGGGTGAACCAGAGTATAGACCAAGCGAAGGCCACCGCGCCCATGATGACTGCGGCGTGAATATCCAGCGCTTCGCCCAAGGCTATGACTGTCAGTGATGGCAGCAGCGCGAGCAGGTACATGCCCTGAGTGGCGCTGCGACGGGCCAAGAGCACGCGGAAGCTGGCCAATAGCGCCACGACGGCAACGAGCAGGAAGAGCCAGTCATGGCGGTCCATCGGCGAATAGCGCCAGGCGCCGAGCATGTAGGGCAGTTTCGCAGCATAGGGGAGAAAACTGCTGATAAAGAGTAAGCGGCCAAGGGCGCGTAAGAGTTTATCTTGCGTCATGGAAAGGTTCCAGGGGAAGGGGGGGAGCAGTCGCGTCGGCGGGAAGGGGCTCGCGATCAAGGAAGAGCTTGCCGGCGGCGTACATCAACGTAACGGTAACCACGACAAGCAACAGGCCGAAAAGGATGTGGAAAAAATCGGCGAAAATGGCCTCGCCGATTTTCGCGAAGAGGACAACGGTGATGATCAGGCGCAGGGCATTGGCCAGCACGACGATTGGCAGCAGCAGCGAGTAATGCAGCAAGGCGTGCCTCAGCTGTCGGTGCTGCCAACGGACGATCAGGTAGCCAAGGAGAAAGAGCGCAAAGAGCTGTGAGATGCCGCTGCACGCGTCGGTGATGGCGATACTCGCGTTGTTCACGTAGATTGTTGTGTGGTGGTAGCTTAGGTCGGCGTTAAAGAGTTGGAGGGTCTCGCAGCAGAGAATGGTGGACAACAACCTGAGGACATAGCTGAAGGATAAGTAGATGTGCTCCTGCAGCGGCATGACTACCAGCGCCAGCAGTAACGGCGGCAGAGACCATAGCGCGGTGCGGGCGCCGCGCTCAAAGGCACAGAGTGCGAAGGCCAGCAGGAGCACCATGATGTTGGCATTGAGGTCCAGGACGGTCTCGCCAGGTATGAAGAGGAAACACGACGCCAGCGCCAGCGCCAGCCAGGCCAACAGCCGTTCCTGGGGTGGGACCTTTGGCCGCAAGGGCGACATGCGATAGCGGCTGTCCCAAGCCATAAGCGCGGCGATCGCAGCAATGATGAAAGTGTTCTCCCAATGCCCGGATGCGCAGCGCAAACCCTGGATGGTGCCGATCAGGAGGGCGACAGCGATGACGGGAAGATGAAACAGCGAGGGCTTCTGAACGGTCGCTGTCGGCTTGTTATCCATGCTGTGGGTCCTTGTCTGATTGTGCGCGGAAAGAGGTGATGGTGAATGGTGTTCGTTCCGCCGTCGGCATGTGAGCGGCGGCCTTTAGGGCGCCGCGTCGCCCAGAGCGGCCCGGCACTGCGCGACGTGGTCCAGCGCCACTTGGTTGTCGCTGAAATGTCGTAGCAGCTGCCGGCCGAGGTTGAGACAGTCGAGGTATTTTTTGGCGACGAAGGCATCTTTGATCAGCGCTTCCATGGCGATGCGCCATGCGTCAAGGGCGCGGGGTGTGGCCTTTTTACTATCTACGGGCAGCCCCAGCAACTGCACGGCGCGGGCATAATGCCTGGTCTCGACCAGGCGCAGGCCGAGGCATTCCTGCGTCGCCTGCAGCGAGCCATTGCTTTGCCAGGCTGCCTGGGCCAACTCCAGGGCTTTTTCGTATTCGCCGGCGCCGGCGTAGAGCTCGGCGAGATTGAGTTGGACCATGATGGGCATGGGATAGACGTCGGCGATGCGCTCATACAGCTCAATGGCGGGCAGAATTTCGTCCACCAGTGCAAGCAAGTAGGCGACGCGGTAGATGAGTTCGACGTCTTCGCGTTTGTCGGTGCCCAATTCTTGCTCGCTGATGGCTTTTTTCAGGATTGCGACCATGCCGGCGATATCGTTGTTCAGCAGCGCGAGTTCAGCTTCGATGTAGGGCGCCAAGTAGCGCTGTTCGGCTTCGGGACGCTGTCTGGTGTCTGCCAGCAGGGCTTGCAGTTCGTTCTTGCGGTTGTTGCTGACGCAGAAGGCGAAATAATTGTAGACCATGGCGCGGTCGTCGTGATTGTCCTTGAGCAGCTCTTGGTATTGGCTGATGGCGCGGTCGGTCTGGCCGTTATTGTGTAGGGCGAGGATGTACTGTAGACGAATGGAATCCGTTGCGTTGCCATTGCGGAGATTGCGTTCAATGTGCGTGAGCGCCTCGCCAAATTGCCGATTCTGCATGGCCAGCTCGGCGGCGATGTGCAGAACCACTGGGTCATCTGGAAAGGCCTGCAGGGCGGCCTCGATGTCCCGGCGACGCAGAAGCCCCTGGTCAAAATTGCCAGTCAGTGACACTTGGGTGAGAAAGAGATCGGGCTTGTTCGGATTTTGGAAGAGATCTGCCAGATTGGCGGCGGCGACGAAGTTCTGCCCGTCAAAGGATGCCTTGATGAGCGGCATGACAATGTTTTGCGCTTGCTCCAGGAGGGCGTCGGCGCCCTCGGTCACGCGGATACTGTCAACGACTTCGCGGATGCCATTGACATCGCGTTCATAAACTGCGGCGTGGAGGGACATCAAGAGGGCAACAGGAGTCTTGTAGACGCCCTTGATGCGTTTGATGTTGTCGCTCAGGGTTGCGAAGTCCTGGCGACCGAAGGCATACAAGGCGTCAAGATATGTACCGAGCTGCAAGATGGTCTTGTTGCCGACGCGGTATTTTTCGCTCAGTTTGCGGATTTCGTTCAGCCGGTTTTGAGTGGCGAGGGCTTCGCCGAGCATCAGGGCAATGGTGGGGTTAGTACTGTTATCCAAAATCTCCTGAAAAATGGGTATGGCGGCATCGAAGTTATTGTTGAAGAAGTAGAATTGGCCCAGGATTGGCGTGCCGCACTCGGGGTTGAGGTCGCGAGCTCGGGTGAGAGCGTTTTCCGCTTGTTCGGGCTGCTTGTCCAGCGTGAACTGGCGGGCGAGGTGTTCCAGTGCTTCAAAGGCCACGACGGGGTCTTCGGACTCGGCGAGCTCGACAAGCTGTCTCAATCGCACGGCGTCGCTGTTCTTTTTGATGTTGAGCACGACTTCCAGCAGTCGCGCCATGGGTGAGAGCAGGGTTTCGCGGTCGCTGATGTTCAAGAAGATTTCCTCGGCGATAAGGACGCGATCTAGCTTGTAGTTGGCGTAGGCCAAGTAAGTATTTTGCTGCGGGCTGAGCTTTGTGTCCTTGGCTTCCTGTTCGAGGGTGGAGAGCAGGTTGTTGTAGAGGCGGCCGCGCAGTAGCGCGTCAATTTCAGCTTGGCGGTACTCGGCCTTGAGGGGGTTGAGTACGGCCGCGCGTCGCCACAGTTGGGCCGCGTTGTTCCAGCGGCCTTCCTTGGTCAGCAGTTCGGCCATTTTGACAAAGGCCAGTTCGTTGTTGGGGTCTTCGTTGATGCAGATGTTCAGTAACCGCTTGGCGAAGAGGACGTTGCCGGCTTCCAGTTGCGTGAGAGCTTCCTGAAAGCGCATGGTGCGTCGGTGGGCGCGGACTAGATAATAAACGAAGACCGTACTACTGCCTGCGGCAATCAGCAGAACGAGGACGAACAGCAGGACCTTCGGAGTAAAAATCTTGAAGTTACGTTTTGACAAAGGTACTTTCCTTCTCATTTCGACGCTGTGATTGGGTATTGCAACGATTGACCGTCGCTGCGGGTGTTTTTTTAGATGCAAAGGAGAGCGTGATGCTCAATTCGGCGCCGTGGGCGACGCGTTGGGCACGGGGGACAGCAAAGGCGTAGTCGGGCGCCTCGCCGCAGACGAACAATTCGGGTGCCACGGGCGAGTGAATGCTGCGACCATCCAGCAGCAACAGCTCCAATGAGATGGAGCCGATGGCAAACACCGATGAAACCGGCATGCGTATGCGCAGAGTGTTTTTCTGCTGCAGGCTGTTGATGGCGTCAACACTGAGCGGCGCCGCGCGACGGGCGGCATAGCTGCCGCTGGCCGGAATTTCGCCCAGCGGCACGTCGTTGAGCAGCAATAATGACTGGTTGTCGTGCTTGATATTGCTGAAGATGTTCAGCCAGCCGCTGCGAACCTGGGCGAAGTCCCAGTCATCAAGCTGCTGGATCCGTGGTAGATACGGTGGGAAGGACAGTATCTCCGGCCTTGCGAAACGGGCCGGCACGCGCAATTCTGCCGAGCCGCACAGGGAATGCCAGCGCAGAGTCAGGCACTCGCCGGCGACATCAACGGTGTAAAAGGCCGGCGCGCTGTCTTCGACGATGCCCCAATAGAAGAGGTTATTGTCATCACTGGGCATCAACGCATGCATGCGCTCCAGGGGAACGACCTCCATCTGAGGGTAACCCACAGCCGATCCCTTGACTTGCAACATGCCGCTGTGCCAGCTGATCGCCTGGTTATGCGTGTGGCCGCAAAAATAGATGTCAATGGGATGCTGCCTGAAGATGTCACGGACTTCCTGCGTGAACCAGGGGCTGTCGAAAAAATGCCGCCCCCACAAGTACAGTGGCGCGTGTGCGAAGGCGAAGATGTGCTGGGCGTCGCGGGCGGCCTCTAGCTCTTGTCGCAGCCAGCTGCTCTGCCGTTCGTTCCAGTTGATGTAGTCGAGGATGATAAAGACCGTGTCATCATATTTGAACGAGTAGTAGCTTTGTTCGTTGGGCGGCTTGCGGCAATCGTGGGTGCCTTGGGCGACATGCAATTTCGGCACGGCGGTCATGAAGAGCCTACGGGCTTCAGCTTCATCCAGCGCCGAGTCGGCGCCGCCTTCAATGAGATCCCCGGTGGAAATGAGCATTTCGGGACGCAGCGCGGCGAGCTTGGCGAGCAACTTGTCAAGTACGCGTTCTTTCATGCCGGCGTAGCGCAGATAATCCGGCAGGGCCGGCATCCCTTGCTGACGCCGAGTCAGCGGGCGCCCATCCAAGGTGCAATAGTGGCTGTCGCCAATCACTGCAAAACGAAAGGTTCCCATAGTGGCCTTGTTCTCTTCCGCCTGGGCTCTGAACGAAAAAATGCGGCAACTCACCCTGTTTCGGTTTTGCCTCAAGTCACGTCGTCGGCCAGTCCTCAATTATTTTCTTATGGGAGCAAGCGCCCTGTGGAAAATCGGCCATGGGCAATCGGGAAGAAACTACCCACGTGGCGCTTGTCTTATGTAGAATCCCAATCTCAAGCGCGCGCGTAATATAATCCATGGGCGCGATTTGTCTTGATGGGCGAAAAAAATATCGTAATCGGGTGGTAAGCGGTCACCGATTGATACTCGCTGTCTCTGCGGTCGTTTTGACTGCCCTACCACAGAAATGTCTTCTCCCAGGCATTTGAGCGCTGAAAGCGCGAACGATGATAGCCCAGGGCAAAGCGATGC
>JAAZKQ010000401.1 GCA_012799755.1 Lentisphaerota bacterium
GCATCGCTTTGCCCTGGGCTATCATCGTTCGCGCTTTCAGCGCTCAAATGCCTGGGAGAAGACATTTCTGTGGTAGGGCAGTCAAAACGACCGCAGAGACAGCGAGTATCAATCGGTGACCGCTTACACCGCCAATCAGTCATTGCTCTTTTCCGGCTTTCTATCTGTGCCACCTGCGTTATATTGTGGGATTACCTCACAACCCTGGAATGTCAACCAATAAACCAAGATTAGGATTGAAGCACTTATGTCGGCAAAGAACGAGATTGGCGTGAAGATCAAGGAGATCCGCGAGTTGCGTGGCGTAAGCGTCGAGGAGCTCAGCGAACGCAGCGCTATCAGCGTCGAACAGATCAGGAAAATAGAAGCCGGTGACTGCACGGCGTCCCTCACGCCGCTGCTCAAGATTGCCCGCGGTCTCGGTGTGCGCCTAGGAACCTTCTTGGACGACATTGAGCAGAGCAGTCCCGTCATTACTCGTGCTAGTGACAGCAGCAAGGTTGTGCGCTTTGTTGGTTCCAGTGACAAGAATGGCTTGGAATTCCACGCTCTTGCCGCCAACAAGGCTGATCGCAATATGGAGCCCTTCATTATTGACGTGCATCGTCCTTGCGGCAGCGCCTTTGAGCTGTCCAGTCACGAAGGCGAGGAATTCATCTTCGTCCTTGCAGGCGAACTCGAAATCGCCTACGGCAAGGAGTGCTACCACCTCACAGCGGGCGACAGTATCTACTACGATTCCATCGTGCCCCACCACGTCCACGCAACCGGCGACGCCGACGCACGCATCCTCGCGGTGGTCTACGCCCCGCACTAGGCACCGCCATCGCTGCGCCTCGCCGGTCTGATGCCCCGGCTACCGCCCCGAGATATTAAACCCGCAGTCGCGCCAAGCCGCTGTTTTGGCGACACCGTGGAGAATTACGCATGAGTGACCTCTTTACCGAACAGACCATTGGAGAATTCTATGCTGGACTGGTCAAGACCCAGCCCGATCATCCCTTCATTATGTATCCCGACCGCGGACTGACTTGGAGTTACGCCGAATTTGATATCCGCACGGATAATATGGCCAAGGGGCTCCTTGCTATCGGAGTCAAAAAAGGCGACCACGTTGGCGTCTGGGCCCGCAATGTTCCCGAATGGTTGACCCTCTTGTTCGCCACCGCCAAAATCGGCGCCGTGCTTGTGACCATCAATACCAACTACAAATCGCACGAATTGGAGTACGTTGTCAAGCAATCCGACATGCACACGCTGGCTATTGTCGACGGGCTTCGCGATGTCAGCTACACCGACGTGCTTTACGAACTCGTCCCCGAGCTCAAACAACAGCCGCGCGGACATTTGCGCAGCAAGCGCTTCCCACGTCTCCGCAATGTGATTTATCTCGGACAGGAAAAACATCGCGGCATGTACACGAGTGCTGAGCTCTTCCAGCTCGGTGACAACTGGAGCGATGAGGCCCTCGTTGCTGCCAAAACCGGCCTCGACCGCCATGACGTCGTCAATATGCAGTACACATCAGGCACCACGGGCTTCCCCAAGGGCGTGATGCTTACCCACCGCAATATTCTCAACAACGGCTATTACATCGGCGAACGCCAAGTGCTGACCAAAGAGGACCGGGTCTGCGTGCCTGTTCCGCTTTTTCATTGCTTCGGACTGGTGCTGGGCATCATGGCCATATTTAGCCACGGCGCCACCGCCGTCATGGTCGAACAGTTCGATCCACTGGTCGTTCTCGCCTCCGTTCAGAAATCCCGCGCCACAGCCCTCTATGGCGTGCCGACCATGTACATTGCCGAATTGAACCACCCAATGTTCGATATGTTCGATATCAGCAGCCTGCGTACCGGCATCATGTCCGGCTCGCTCTGCCCCATCAGCCTCATGCGCGAAGTCATCGAAAAAATGCACATGCCGGAGATTACTATTCCCTACGGTCTCACCGAAGCTTCACCGGTATACATCATGAGCAGCGTTGACGATCCGGTTGAGCGCCGCGTCACCACAGTCGGTAAAGGCATGCCACATATCGAAATCAAAATCATTGATCCCGAAACCGGCAAAACCGTTCCCCCAAATACTGCCGGAGAGCTTTGCTGCCGCGGCTACAATCTTATGAAGGGATACTACAATCTCCCCGAGGAGACCGCCCAGGCCATTGACGAGGACGGCTGGCTGCACAGCGGCGATCTCGGTACCGTTGACGAAGAAGGCTATTACTGCATCACTGGACGCATCAAGGACATGATCATTCGCGGCGGCGAAAATATCTACCCACGCGAAATCGAAGAATTCCTCCGCACCGACCCGCGCATCAAAGACGTCGAAGTCGTCGGCATCCCTGACCAGAAGTACGGCGAAATCGTCGGCGCTTTCATCATTCTCAAAGACGGCATTGTCGCGGAACCCGAGGACTTCCGTGATTTCTGCAAGGACAAAATCGCCTACTATAAAACCCCCAAGCACTTCTTCTTGGTTGACGAATTTCCCCAGACCGCCAGCGGCAAAATTCAAAAGTTCAGACTGCGCGAGCAGGCCCGTAAAATCCTTGGTATCAGCGAAGAGCTCTTCCAAGAAGACGCCAAAGGTGAAAACTGAACCATTCCTGCGACGTTGTCCTGACGTAACCGGTCACCCATTGATACCGGTCGTGCCGGTGGTCATTTTTCTGCTGTAGTGCCTTTACAAGGCACAGCCTCATGGGGAGCTCGCCACCCCAGCCTGAAGGCTGGGGTCTTTGGTTTAGCTTTTGTGCATTTTTTTACTAGTTTAAAATTTGACAAGTTTAAAAACCTAGTTATATTACTAGGTTTTTTTATTATGGAGGAGGCGTGCAACCACAACAAAGCAA
>JAAZKQ010000402.1 GCA_012799755.1 Lentisphaerota bacterium
CCGTTCGGTAGGCGAAACGCCAGTACCAAGTGCCGCAAGGAAAGCTTTGTGGCGGGCAGTGGACGTTGTAGCTGAGTTCCTCCGCGCGGTACTGGCTGCTGCTGAAATCCGGCGTGGCGGCGACCTCAAGGATGTAGCTGAGGTTCTTGCCTTGCGGTCGCCAGGAGAAGGCCGGCGGGTTCACTTCGCTGCGCTGGCCGTCAAACGGTCGGAAGCCCCACTCATTGGCTTGCGCCGGAGCTTCATTCACGGACGGTGGCGCTGCACAGGCGGCAAGGGTGGCGCCAAGGATCAACGCGGTGGTGCAGGCGCGATAGAGGCTGCGAGGAACAAAATGGATATCGGTCATGGCGTGTCGTCTTTCGGGCTGGGATGTCTGGAAGGGAAAACACCGCAGGATTGTCAAAGGGCAGAAGCCATGACTAATATACACACCGCCGAGGTGTTTTTTGTCTCACGGGAAGACGCGAAGCTTTTTATCCGCAGATTGGGGCAGATTCACGCTGGCGGTTTTTCCCGTCGTCCCGTGGCCGCACGCTTGCGTGCGGCAATGCGGGCTTGGCAGGCGAGCTCCGCAGAGGGCTGTTTCTCTGCTCAGGGCAGGGCTTTGACGCAGAGCCAGGCGTGTTGGAGGGGCGCCAAGGTGATGCTGATGCTGTTGTTGGCAACCACGCCTTGCTGATCTCGCGGACTGCGCTCGTGGGTGAGCTGCTGAAGGGGCATGGGCGCTTGGAAGCTGCCGACGGCGGCCTTTTCGTGGCTGCTGTTAACAACCAGGAGCCAGGTGGCGCCGTCCTTGCCGTAGAGGCGATAGCCCAGTTCAGGCGCGGAGTCGGCTGTCGCGGTGATAGCCAAGGGAGTATCGGTGGCGAGGAGGACGTCTGCGAAGTTTTTGAGGTCGGCGGCGACCTGTTTGACCTCGTCCCAGCGTTTGTCAAAGGGGTCAACGAGATCGGGTCGCAGGGCGCGACCGCCTTCGGCGATGGTTTTTTCCATTCGCCCGAGGTCAAACCATGAATAGAAGACCAAGCCGTTGGCGCCGCCGGCGACGCACATCCAGGCCATGGCGCGCATTTCGGCCAGGGTTGGGGCCCGGCAGGCGGCGATTTCTTCTTCGGAGTGACCGTAGCCCTTCCAGTAGGCTGCCCAGTTGAAAATCTGCGGCACCATCCAGACGGCATGGGCGCCGAAGACGCCATTGGTGGTGCGTTGCGCCCAGTCCAGGGCGCGTGCCGGCGCGGACTTTGGGATTGGGTAGGGGTCGGTGCCGATGACGTCGAAGCTGGGGATGTAATCGCGGATTTCGTCTATCTGGTAGAGCACGACCCAGCTGGGGCGACCGGGGTCGAGTTTTTCCACGAGGTCGCGGTGGGCGCTGAGCTCGGGCAGGCGGGTGAGGGGCATTTCGTCGTTGATGTACCAGGCCATGATGGCCGGATGGTCTTTCGGGCTGTTAATGGTCGCGGTGACCTTGGCCTCGCCCTCCTCGGTGGTTTTGGTGTTGCCTTTGTTGGCATAGAAATCCTTGACGCTGTAGATCACCTTGACCTGGGCGTCATGGAGCATGTCCAGAGTTTCGCGTTTGAGTCCATGATAGGGCATGATGCAGTTGAAGGCGCTGTCGCGAAGGTAGGCGACGTCCTTTTCAGTACAGCCGCCGAAGTAGAGGCCGATGGGGAAGAAGGGCTCACCGTCGAGGATCAGGCGTTGGTGGCTGTCTATGTAGGCTTTGCGTTCCGGCATGGCGGCGACGCGGCGGAGGGTCAGCGAACGGCTGACCAGCTCATTGGTGATGGGCGTGATGGTGGAGAATTGCACGTTGTAGTCACCAGGAGCGAGCTCAGCGGTTGGGATGGTGAAGACCAGGGCGTCAGCTTCGATTCGCGACGCCCGATAATGTTTTTGGCTGCCGTCGGGCGCGACTACAAGCAGGGGCTGCTTGCTGAGGGCCTCCATTTGCACGTTTGGGGACACATTGACGCCGACGAAGACAGTGACAGGGATGCCGGCCGTCAGGTGGCGATAGTGGTCCGTGGTGATTTGGCTAAGGGGTGGCTGAGCCCACTCCTCCAGGAAGACATCGTCGAACCAGGCCCGGCCGGTGCTGCCTTTGCGGGCGTAGCAGGTGATATCGAAAGTAGCGGCTTTTTCGGGGATTCTTTTGATGAATCCCTCGACGAATTTCCATTCGCTGTTGGTGTCTTTCACGCCGCTGGGATAGCAACCACCAAGGAATTTGCCCTCGGCGTCGTACCACTGCACGCAGATGGTCGGGCCGTCGCCCTTCATGCCGCTGCTTTTGACCCAGCAGCCGAAGCGGTATTCCTTGTTTTTGTCAAGGATGATTTTTTGTGGACAGAGGACATAGGGTGTGGTTTCTGCGTGATTGAAATGCAGACTGGCTTCGCCGCTGCGGGCGGTGCTGCGGTCAATACTGTAGTAGGGTGCTCTGCCGCCCCAGTGGCTGATGCTGCCGTCCTCGCCCTGTTCCTCAAAACCCGGATTGCGGAGCAATTGCGCTGCCGCGGCGGCGGCGAACAGAAATGATAGGGCCAAAGTGATTCTTTTCATCATGTTCCTCCGGGAGTGTGGAGATGATTCAGGGCGAGGACTGGGACATTGTCATTGGGCGTTGGCGTTTTTCCATGCGGTCATGCCGCCGATGAGGGTGAAGACATCCTCGTAGCCCATGGCTTTGAGGATACTGCCGGCGATATTGGCACGGTATCCTGAGGCGCAGACGATGGTAATATGGGCATCTTTCGGCAAATCAACTTTTTTCTGGATGATTTGCTCAATGGGGATGTGCTTGGCGCGATCAATATGACCGGTGCTCCACTCGGCGTCGCTACGGACGTCAACGATGACGTGATCAGGGTACTTTTGCATGATGCGCTTGAGTCCGGCCGTTGAGATTTGCGGCAGGTGGTTGAGTGGCTTTGCCTTTGCAGCCCAGCCGCTGATGCCATCGCCGATGTAGCCGATCAAGCGGTCATAGCCGGCGCGGCGGTAGATGTGGGCCGCTTCCTGAGCGCGGGCGGGGGTATCGGCGACGATGATGATGTCGGTGTCAGCGGGAATAACCATGCCGAGCCAGTTGACGGATGCGGGCGTCAGACCGATGTTGACGGCACCCTCGATAAATGCGGCGCCGAAGGCGCTGGGAACGCGGGTGTCAACGATGCGGGCGCCGCGTTTTTTGGCTTCTTCAACCTGGGGGATGCTCATGGCCACGAAGGGGGCGGCCTTGGCCAAGGCTGCGGGGCCCCGGCGATTTTTGTCAACCATCACGGCAAAGTTGTCCGGTCGAACTTGGAACTCCTTGGTCATAGCCTTGTGGAATTCTGCGAAGGACATCTTCAGCAACGGGTTGTTGCGGCGCTCAAAGCCGAGGGTGGACATGGGTTTGGCGCTCATGCCCTTGCCGCAGAGGGAGCCTTCGCCGTGGGCAGGGTAGATTTCGGTCCAATCCGGGAAGCGCGCGAGCTTGCTGTGGAGGCTGTTGTAGAGGTTTTTGACTTGTTCTTCGAGCAAATCGGCGCCGGCCAAATCAGGGCGGCCGACATCGCCGACGAAGAGCAAATCGCCGGTGAGCAGCGCAAAGACGTCCTCGGAGCGACTATGGTCGCAGACGGCGAGGGTGACAGAGTTCGGCGTATGACCGAAGGTTTCGATAATTTCGATTTCGCCGGCACCGAAGCGAAAGCGATCGCCCTCGTGGAGTTCCTTGTGCGGATAAGCGGCCTCGACGCCTGGGTGGACATAGATGTCGGCGCCGGTGCGGGCGGCCAGTTCGCCGCTGCCGGTGAGGTGGTCGGCATGCAGGTGGGTATCGAAGATGTGCGTGATGCGCAGGCCATGCTTCTGGGCGACTTGGAGGTACTGGTCAACGTGGCGTTCGGGGTCAACGACGCAGGCGGTTCCGGCAGCCGGACAGCCGATCATGTAGGACAAGCAGCCCAGACCCTCGACCTTGAATTGTTGAAACAACATACTTGCTTCTCCTGTAAGGGACACGTAGCGGCAAAGACCAACTTTGCCGCTGCGCGGGTGGTGTTAAGATGTGACGGATGAAAAAATCCGGCCCCGTTGCGTGGGCCGGATATAGTGGCGTCCTATGCTTAGTTGTCCAAGCTCTTGTGGCAGAACCACCAGTCGAAGGACTCATACTGCTCGCGACGCTTGTCGGCCTCGGTGATATTATTCGGCGGCGGCACGATAACGCGGTCTTTGATCAGCTCGTTATTTGGCCAGCCGGCGGGAAGGGCGCAGCCCTTTTCAGAGATTTGCAGGGCCTTGACGGCACGGACTATTTCATCAATGTTGCGACCGATTTCCTGCGGGTAGTACATGATCAGGCGTACTTTGCCGGTGGGGTCAACGACAAATACCGCGCGGACCGTGTTGGTGCCTTTGCCAGGATGGAGCATACCCAGTTTCATGGCGATGCTGTCGTTGGCAGCGATGACGGGAAATTCAATCTCGACCTTGAGTTCACTGCGAATCCACTGAATCCACTTGATGTGGGAGAAGACCTGGTCAATGGACAAGCCGACCAATTTGCAACCAAGCGCCTTGAACTGGTCATAGCGTTTCTGGAAGGCCACGAATTCGGTGGTGCAGACGGGGGTGAAGTCGGCCGGATGGCTGAACAGCACAAACCAGCTGCCCTTGAGGTCGCCGGGGATGTTCATGGGGCCATGGGTGGTCACAACCTGCAACTCAGGGAGCTGCTCGCCAAGCAAAGGCATGTTCACTCTTTGTTCGTTCATTTCATTTCTCCTGTATTGTGAGTGGCTTGGACCTCGATGATATGAGGTCTATAAAACAAACATTAATTGGCATTTTTTGCTTTTCAATAGCCATCAGATAAGAATTATTATTATTTATATAATCGGTCACCCATTGATACTGGTCGCGCCGGCGGTCTTTTCAGCTGTAGTGCCTTTACAAGGCACTGCCTCATGGGGGGGGCTCGCCACCCCAGCCTAAAGGCTGGGGTTAAGCATGGTTAAGCGCCTACGGCGCTACATGGACATTATGGACACGATGGACGACAACACTTGCCCGCCCG